>JBJTQX010000060.1:0-8259 GCA_046075855.1 Actinomycetes bacterium | reverse complement strand
CGGCCACCTTGGCCAGCGGCACCCCGGTGGCCTTGCTCACGAAGGGCACCGTGCGGCTCGCCCGGGGGTTCGCCTCGATGACGTAGACCTCGTCGTCCTTCACCGCGTACTGCACGTTGAGCAGGCCGACCACCTCGAGCTCGGTGGCGAGGCGCACCGTGGCCGCCTCGATGCGGGCCACCGTCGCGGCGGAGAGGGTCGGCGGCGGGATCGCGCAGGCCGAATCGCCCGAGTGCACGCCGGCCTCCTCGATGTGCTCCATGACCCCGCCGATGATGACCTCGCCGGTCGCGTCGCGGATCGCATCGACGTCGACCTCCGTGGCCTCCTCGAGGAAGCGATCGACGAGCGCGGGACGCTCGGCGGACAGCCCGCCCTCGCGCCCGAGCGTCCCGAACTCGGTGAGCTCGGCCATCGCGGCGCGCAGGGCCGGCTCGTCGTAGACGATCTGCATGGCCCGACCGCCGAGCACGTAGGAGGGACGCACGAGCACCGGGTAGCCGATGCGCGTCGCGATGTCGGCCGCACCGTCGGCCGTGGTGGCGGTCCCGCCCGGGGGCTGCTGGATCGCGAGGCGGTCACAGAGGTCGTTGAACCGCTCGCGGTCCTCGGCGAGGTCGATGGAAGCCGGGCTCGTCCCGAGGATGGGCACGCCGGCGGCTTCGAGCGCGTGCGCGAGCTTGAGCGGCGTCTGCCCACCGAGCGAGACGATGACCCCGCGGAGGCGCCCCGCGGCCTGCAGCGCCTCGGCCACGTTGCGCACGCCCTCGACGGTGAGCGGCTCGAAGAAGAGACGGTCGCTCGTGTCGTAGTCGGTGGAGACGGTCTCCGGGTTGCAGTTCACCATCACCGTCTCGAGGCCGGCCTCGGAGAGCGCGAACGCCGCGTGCACGCAGCAGTAGTCGAACTCGACCCCCTGGCCGATGCGGTTCGGGCCGCTGCCGAGGATCATCACCGCGTCGCGGTCGAGCGGGGCGACCTCGTCCTCGTCCTCGTAGGTGCCGTAGTGGTACGGAGTCTCGGCGGCGAACTCGGCCGCGCAGGTGTCCACGGTCTTGTAGGTGACGAGCACGCCCGCAGCCCGACGGGCCTCGCGCACGACGTCGGCCGACTCGCCCCAGAGGTGCGCGAGCTGCGCGTCGCCGAAGCCGAGGCGCTTGGCCCGCCGCCAGTCGGCACGGGACATCGCCGCCGCACCGCCGATCGCGGCGAGCCGCGCCCGCTCGTCGACGATGCGCCCGAACTCGTCGAGGAACCACGGATCGATGGCGGTGGCCTCATGGAGTCGCTCGACGCTCACCCCGCGCCGCAGCGCGGCCTCGACCTGGAAGATGCGGTCCGGGGTGGCGAGCGCGGCCCGATGCACCAGCTCGTCGGTGGGTACGGCGTCGAGCGCGGCCTCCGCCGGGTCGCAGTTGAGGCCACCCCGGCCGGTCTCGAGCGAGCGCAGCGCCTTCTGGAGCGACTCGGGGAAGGTGCGACCGATCGCCATGGCCTCCCCGACCGACTGCATCATCGTGCCGAGGACCGGCTCGGCGCCGGGCAGCTTCTCGAAGGCCCAGCGCGGGATCTTCGTGACGACGTAGTCGATCGTCGGTTCGAAGGAGGCCGGGGTCACCCGGGTGATGTCGTTGATCACCTCGTCGAGCCGGTACCCGACCGCGAGCTTCGCCGCGATCTTGGCGATCGGGAAGCCCGTGGCCTTCGACGCGAGCGCGCTCGAGCGCGACACGCGCGGGTTCATCTCGATGATGACGAACTCGCCGTTGGCGGGGTTGACCGCGAACTGGACGTTCGAACCGCCCGTGTCGACGCCGATGCGGCGGATGCAGGTGAAGGACGCATCGCGCAGTCGCTGGTACTCGACGTCGGTGAGGGTCTGGGCCGGCGCGACGGTGATGGAGTCGCCGGTGTGCACGCCCATCGGGTCGAGGTTCTCGATGGAACAGATGACCACCACGTTGTCGGCGTGGTCGCGCATGACCTCGAGCTCGTACTCCTTCCAGCCGAGCAGCGACTGCTCGAGCAGGATCTCGCCGACCGGACTCGCCTCGAGGCCGCGGCGCGCGACCTCGCGCAGCTCCTCCTCGGTGGAGGCGATGCCGGTGCCGGCCCCGCCGAGGATGAACGAGGGCCGGCAGATGACGGGCAGACCCACCTCGCGGCCGACGGCCATGGCCTCCTCGACCGAGTAGGCCAGACCGGACTGGGCGCTGGCGATACCGACCTCGGCCATCGCCTCCTTGAACTTCGATCGGTCCTCCGCGGTGTGGATGGCGAGCGCGGAGGCGCCGATCATCTCCACGCCGAACCGCTCGAGCACCCCGGACTCGCTCAGCTCGATGGCGAGGTTGAGCGCGGTCTGACCGCCGAGGGTCGGCAGGACCGCGTCGGGCCGCTCCTTGTCGATGATGCGGGTGAGGCTGGCGACGTCGAGCGGCTCGACGTAGGTCGCGTCCGCGAACTCCGGGTCCGTCATGATCGTGGCGGGGTTCGAGTTCACGAGGATGATCCGGTAGCCCTCGTCCCGCAGCACGCGGCAGGCCTGGGTGCCGGAGTAGTCGAACTCGCAGGCCTGCCCGATGACGATCGGACCGCTGCCGATGATGAGGATCGAGGAGAGGTCGGTGCGCTTGGGCATCAGCGGGCCCCGGTCATGAGGTTCGTGAACTCCTCGAAGAGGTAGGCGGCGTCGTGCGGGCCCGGACCGGCCTCGGGGTGGTGCTGGACCGAGAACACCGGGGCCTCGGTGAGCCGCAGCCCCTCGACCACCCCGTCGTTGAGGTTGACGTGGGTGATCTCGACGTCGCGGTCCATCGAACCCGGTTCGACTGCGTAGTTGTGGTTCTGGCTGGTGATCTCGACCCGACCGGTCGCCTCGTGGCGGACCGGGTGGTTGCCCCCGTGGTGCCCGAACGGCAGCTTGTACGTGCTGGCGCCGAGCGCGAGCCCGAGGATCTGGTGGCCCAGGCAGATGCCGAAGAGCGGGAGGCCCGACTCCACGAGCAGCCGGGCGTTCGCGGGCGCGCCCGCCACCGCCGCGGGGTCGCCCGGCCCGTTCGAGAGGAACACGCCGTCCGGGGCCCGGGCGATGACCTCGGACGCGGGCGTCGAGGCGGGCACGACCTCGACCCGGCAGCCGGCACCCGTGAGGTGCCGCAGGATCGTGCGCTTGATACCGAAGTCGTAGGCGACCACGGTGAACGGCGCGTCGTCGTCCCCGACCGTGTACGCCTCGGGGGTGGTGACCGTGGCCGCGAGGTCGATGCCGTCGGTCCCGGTCGCCGCGGCGGCGGCGGCGCGCACCGCGGCCTCGTCGGTGCCGAACGCGCCGGGCACGGCACCCCGGTCACGCAGGTGGCGGGTGAGCCGCCGGGTGTCGATGCCGGTGATCCCGGGGACGCCGTGGCGCACGAGGAACGCGTCGAGCGACTCGGTGGACCGGTGGTTGCTCGGTCGCACCGCGAGGTCGCGGGTCACGATCCCCCGCACGTGCGGACGGGCGCACTCGTCGTCGTCCGGGTTCGTCCCGTAGTTGCCGATGTGCGGGTAGGTGAAGGTCACGACCTGCCCGGCGTACGACGGGTCGGTGATGATCTCCTGGTAACCGCTCAGCGCAGTGTTGAACACCAGTTCACCCGTGGCCGCGGCCCCGGCTGGGGCACCGAAGGCCTCGCCCTCGAAGGTCGTCCCGTCGGCGAGGACGAGCAGGGCCGGGTCGAGTGCGCGCGTCATCGCTGGGCCTCCCCGTCGACCACCACGCGTTCGCCGCGCAGCACGGTGTGCCGGACCCGCCCGTGCAGGGTTCGTCCGGCGAACGGCGTGTTGCGGGCTCGGCTCGCGAGGCCGGCCGGATCCACCGTCCAGGTCGCGGTCGGGTCGAACACGCAGAGGTTGGCCGGCGCACCCGGGGCGATGGCGACCCCGTGACGGTCCTCGACCCCGGCGATGCGGGCCGGGTTCCAGGACAGCGCGGCGAGGACCTGGGCGAGCGAGCACTCCCCGGACTCCACGAGCTCGGTGTAGGCGAGGGCTGCGGCCGTCTCGAGACCGAGCATCCCCGGGGGCGCCTCCTCGAACGGACGCTCCTTGGCCTCGGGGGTGTGCGGGGCGTGGTCGGTCGCGATGGCGTCGATCGTGCCGTCGGCCAGGCCGGCCCGCACCGCGGCCACGTCGGCCACGCCGCGCAGCGGCGGGTGGACCTTGAACGCCGGGTCGAAGGACGCGCAGGCCTCGTCGGTGAGCGTGAAGTGGTGCGGCGCGACCTCGCAGGTGACCCGCACACCGTCGCGCTTCGCGGCGCGCACGAGATCCACCGCGGCCGCGGTCGAGAGGTGCAGGAAGTGAATGGCGGCGCCGGTGAGCGCGGCGAGCCGGAGGTCCCGGGCCACGATCACCGCCTCCGCCTCGGCCGGGCGACCCGGGATGCCGAGGCGACTCGAGACCGTCCCCTCGTGCATCGAACCGCCTGCGCACATCGTGTCGTCCTCCGCGTGCTGCGCGATCACCGCGCCCGGCAGCCCGAGGGAGTACTCGAGCGCGCGGCGCATGAGCCCCGCCGACATCACGCAGGACCCGTCGTCGGTGAACACCCGCACCCCGAGCGCATGCAGCTCCCCCATCGGCGCGAGCGCCTCGCCGGCGCGGCCGCGGGTGATGCAGCCCGAGGAGATCACCTCGCAGCACGCGTCGGCCCCGATGGCCAGCACCGCGCGCACGATGGTCGGGTCGTCGAGCGGCGGCCGGGTGTTCGGCATGGCCACGACCGCGGTGTACCCGCCGAGCGCAGCGGCCCGGCTGCCCGTGGCGATGGTCTCGGCGTCCTCATCGCCGGGCTCGCGCAGGTGGGTGTGCAGGTCCACGAACCCGGGCGTGACGATCGCCCCGGTCGCGTCGAGCACCTCGGGCCCGTCGAGCGCGTCGCCCACCTCGACGACGAGGCCGTCCCGCACGCGCACGTCGGCCGGGCGGCGTCCGGACGGGTCGACGACCTCGCCCCCGCGGATCACGAACTCAGCCAACGTCGCCTCCTGCTCCCAAGAGTTTCCAGAGCACGGCCATGCGCGCGGCCACGCCGTTCGTCACCTGTTCGCCGATGACCGACCGGGGTTCGTCGGCCACAGCGGCCGCGATCTCCACACCCCGGTTCATCGGGCCCGGATGCATGATGAGCGCATCGGCGCGCAGCCGCGAGGCCCGGGCCTCGGTGAGGCCGTAGCGCGCGGTGTACTCGCGCAGCGACGGGAACCTCGTCCCCGCGTCGCGTTCGTGCTGGATGCGCAGCAGCATCACCGCGTCGAGGTCGGCGAGCAGCGGGTCGAGGTCGACCGAGGTCGCGCACGGCCAGCCCTCGGTCGACTCGGGCAGCAGCGTGGGCGGGGCGACGAGGGTCACCTCGGCCCCGAGCATGGAGAGCGCCTGCACGTCGGAGCGCGCGACCCGGGAGTTGCGGACGTCACCCACGATGGCCACCCGCATCCCGGAGAGGTCACGGCCCCGGTGCTGGGTGAGCGTGAACGCGTCGAGCAGCGCCTGGGTGGGGTGCTGGTGCCGGCCATCTCCGGCATTCACGATGCTCGCGTCGATCCACTCGGTGATACGGCGCGGGGCTCCGGCCGAGGGGTGCCGCACCACCACCGCGTCGATGCCCATCGCCGCGATCGTCGCCACCGTGTCGCGCAGGCCCTCCCCCTTCTTCACCGAGGAGGTCGCGACGCTGAACACCATGACGTCGGCCGAGAGGCGCTTCGCCGCGGTCTCGAAGGACAGCCGGGTCCGGGTCGAGTCCTCGAAGAACAGCGACACCACGGTACGACCGCGCAGCGCCGGGACCTTGGGGGTCTCGCGCTGGGTGACCGAGAGGAAGGACGCCGCGAGGTCGAGGAGCTCGTCGAGCTCGGTGCGGGTGAGGTCCTCGATCGAGAGCAGGTGCTTCACCCGTCGCCCTCCTCGCCCCCGGCCCCGGGCGGGCCCCAGAGCTCGATCACGTCCTCGGGCACCTCGTCGGTCTCGATGAGGCGCACCCGCACGTCCTCGGCGAGGCGGGTCGGCAGGTTGCGACCGACGAAGTCCGCGCGGATCGGCAGCTCACGCCCGCCGCGGTCGACGAGCACCGCCAGCTGGATCGCGCGGGGCCGACCCAGCTCGGTGACCGCGTCGAGCGCAGCACGGATCGTGCGTCCGGTGAAGAGCACGTCGTCGACGAGCACGACGATGCGGCCGGCGACGTCGACGGGCACGGCCGTCGGTCCGGCCGGGTGGAGCGGGCGCAGCCCGACGTCGTCGCGGTGGAAGGTCACGTCGAGCGTGCCGACCGGCACCGCCGTGCCCTCGAACCCGGCGATCGCCGCGGCGAGCCGGGCCGCGATGGCCGGGCCGCGGGAGTGGAGCCCGACGAGCACCACCTCGTCGGCGCCCTTGTTGCGTTCGACGATCTCGTGCGCGATGCGGGTGTGGGCGCGCCGCAGGTCGTCGGCCGAGAACACCGTCGTCCGGAACTCCGCCTCCGACCCGGGTCCGGACACGGAACGACCCCCGGAGGTGGGGGTCGTCGGATCGTGCTCGGATGCGGGCGCTGCGGCGCCGGGGTGGCTCTCGGCCATGGTCGTCCTCGTGGTCCGTAGGGATCTCTCAGGATCCCGGTGACGGTCAGGGTGAGGATAGCGCGGGCCACGGAGGCGCGCACCACGCGCGCGGCGGCCCTCAGACGAGGAGGTACGAGATGAGGCCGTCCTGGAGCCCGGTCAGCCAGTGGTAGCAGCCGACGTCGCCGGCATCCGCGGCGATCGGCCCCGTGGGATCCGGGTCGTCGTCGGCGACCCCGATCCGGGTGCCGAGGGTGAGGCGCAGGTCGTTGATCGCCCCGACCCAGCGCCCCGTGCGGGTCGCATCGAGGAGCACGCGCACGCCGCCGCGCACCCGCTCGGCGCGCTCGAGGTCGGCGAGCAGGTCGTCGATCGCCGCGATGCGCCCGGACGCGAGGTCGGCGTGCACCGCGGCCTGGAACGCGAGCTCCGCGGCGTCCTCGGTCGGATCGAGGTAGGCCCGGGGGAAGAGCCGGTCGCGCACCGCCTCGTCGCCCGCGGGCGGGAGCGGCGCGTCGAGCACGATGCGGGTCGACCGGGCGAGGTCGGCCAGCGCCGCGACCTCGGCGTCGCTCAGCCGCAGGGCGAGCTCGGTGTCCGGCTCCTCGAAGCGGTAGTCGCTCACGAGTCGCGTTGGGTCGTGGCCCAGAGCCCGTGGGCGTGGAGGCGGGCGACGTGGTGCTCGGCCTGCTCCCGGGTGCCCGACGCGACGACGGACCGTCCCTCGTGGTGCACCTCGAGCATGAGCTGCGTGGCCCGCTCGCGGGAGTAGCCGAAGATCTTCTGGAACACGAGCACCACGTAGGACATGAGGTTCACCGGGTCGTTCCAGACCACGACGTTCCACGGTCGGTCCGTGCGGTCCCGCGACGCGGTCACCGGCTCGTCGACCTCGACCGGCACGGTCGTGGCCCGCGGGCCGATCACGAGGGTCGCACCTCGGTCGCGACACGGGCGAGCAGACCGTTCACGAACCGACCGGAGTCCTTCGTGGAGTACTGCTTGGCCAGCTCCACCGCTTCGCTGATGGCCACCGCCGTGGGCACCTCCGGCTCGTAGCCGAGCTCGTACGCGGCGATACGCAGGATGCAGCGATCCACGACCGGCATGCGCTCGACCGTCCAGTGCTCGGAGAATGCGGTGAGGTGGGCGTCGATGGCGTCCCGGTGCTCATGCACCCCCTCGAGCAGGCGCACCGCGTAGGGGTCGGGCGCGACGGGGAGGTTCGCGAGGACCGCAGCGGGCGGCAGCTCGCGCACCTCGCCCTCGTAGCAGAGTCCGAGGGCCCGCTCCCGGGACTCGCGGCGCGGCGCCATGTCCCGTCCCTGCGCCGGTCATCCTCAACCCTCAGTACTGGCTCACGCTGCGCCCGCCGCCCACGAACGCGGCGATGGCGCGCGTACGCGTCGTCGTCGAAGCGCATGCGCCCGCCACGGCGCTCGCCGGCCCGCCCGTCGGCGCGAACGACGAGAACGCCGCTGGCACCAAGCGCAGCAAGCATCAGATGACAAAGATTGCACCGCCTTTGGTGGGCTTCTCCGTCTTCAAGGGCGAGTTCGAGAGAGGCAAGTTCGGCAAAAGGGGCAGTGGCGCCTCGTCCGCATCAGCCTCGTCGACGGCCTCGCCGCCGCCCAGCCGGCCGGGCACCGCGCCCGCGCCCACGCGCCCTGGCAGC
>JBJTQX010000059.1:0-18235 GCA_046075855.1 Actinomycetes bacterium | reverse complement strand
TGCGCCGTCGTGTGCGGCCGGGCCGCGCGGCCCGGTGCGACGATCACCGGCGCGCCGGTCACGGGGTCGACGCGGAGCTCGGCGCCCTCCGGGTTCGTCATGCGGTCGAGGTTACCGGCGGTCCCACCTGCGGGCGTCTGGGCGTCCGGCGGTTCGGGGGACGCCGGTGCACCCGTGCGCAACCACCGAACCGCGACGCGCGAGGGCGTACGCTCGCCGCATGGCCTCACGGTTCCTCGTCATCGGTGGTGGACCGGCCGGGCACACCGCCGCGAGCGTGGCCGCCGGGCTCGGCGCGGAGGTCACCCTCATCGAACGCGAGGTGCTCGGTGGCGCGGCGCACCTGTGGGACTGCGTTCCCTCGAAGGCGATGATCGCCACCGGTGGGGAACTCGCGGCGATCGGCCGCGCGGAGGAGATGGGCCTCGCCGCGGAGGCCCGCGTCGATCCGGTCGCGCTGCGCACCCGGGTGGACGCCATCGAGACGCACCTGCGCGATTCGGTCCGCACCGTGCTCGAGAGCCAGGGCGTCCGCATCCTGCGCGGTCGCGGTCGGCTCACCGGTTCGCACACCGCGGTGCTCGAGCACGAGGGCGGCACCGAGGAGGCCACCTTCGACCACGCGCTCCTCGCCACCGGTTCGCGACCGCGGGTGCCCGACTGGGTGCAGCCCGACGGCGACCGCATCCTCACCACCCGCGACTCCTACCCGCCGCCCGTCGTGCCCGAGCACGTGGTGATCGTCGGCTCCGGGGTGACCGGGGTGGAGTTCACCCACATGTTCCGCACGTTCGGGGCCGCGGTGACCCTCGTCGTCTCGCGGCAGCAGGTGCTCCCGGGCAAGGACCCGGAGGTGGCCGCGGTGCTCGAGGATTCCTTCCTCGCCCGGGGCGTCGATCTGCTCAAGGGTGCCCGGGCCACCGCGGTGCGCCGGGAGGGCGACGGGATCGTGGTCGAGTGCGCGGACGGTCGCGTCGTGCGGGCCTCGCACGCGGTGCTGGCCATCGGTTCGATCCCGAACTCCGAGGGGCTCGGGCTCGAGGCGGCCGGCATCACGCCGACCGCGTGGGGCAGCGTCGAGGTGAACCACAACTGCCAGACCGCGGTGCCGCACATCTACGCGGCCGGGGACCTCGCCGGGCGTCTGCCCCTGTCGAGCGTGGCCACCATGCAGGGCCGCAAGGTGGCCGAGCACGCCATGGGCCTCCACGCGCTCGAGCACCGGCACCTCGACTACGACAAGGCGGCCTCGGCCATCTTCACCCGACCCGAGATCGCCGACGTCGGACTCGCCGAGGCCGAGGCCTTCGCCGCGGGTCGCAAGGTGCGCGTGACGAAGGTGCCGTTCGCTGCCAACGCGAAGGCCCTCATCGACGGCGAGCCGACCGGGTTCGTCAAGGTCGTGTCCGACCCGATCACCGGGGTGGTGCTCGGCGGCTCCATCGTGGGGGAGCACGCGGCCGAGCTCATCAGCGTGCTCGCGGTCGCGGTGACGAACGGCCTGCGCACCCAGGACATCGTCGAGAGCCTGCTCGTGCACCCGTCGCTGGCTGAGGCGATCGTCGAGGCCTGCACCTGATCGGTGGAATCCGCGCGGCGCGCGCGGACGCGATCACTCGATGGTGATGAGGGTGTCGCCCGCGCTCACGGTCTGGCCGGGCTCGACCCGGACCTCCTTGACCGTGCCCGCCCGCTCGGCGGCGATGGCGTTCTCCATCTTCATGGCCTCGAGCACGAGCAGGGTCTCGCCCTCGGCCACGGTCTGACCGGCGGCCACGAGCACCTTCACGATCGTGCCCTGCATCGGCGCGGTGACCGTGCCGCCTCCGCCCGGGCCGCCGGTGGAGCCACCGGCCGGCTTGGGCTTGGCCGACCGCTTCGCGCTCGATGCGGCGGCGACGGGTGCGTCGGGGAGCCAGACCTTCACGCCGAACCGGCGTCCGTCGACCTCGACCGGCACCTCACGGGCCACCAGCGGGTCGCCGTCGGTCGCGGCCGTGTCGCCCGCGCTGCTCGTGATGCCGGACAGGTCGACCTGGGTCTCGAGCCAGGGGGTGGAGTGGGTGTTGGCCGCGAAGTCGGGGTGCTCGAGCACGACCCGCTGGGCCGGGATCGTCGTGTGCACGCCGTCGATCGCGAACTCGTCGAGCGCACGCAGCATGCGCACTCGGGCCTGCTCGCGGTCGGGGGCCCAGACGATGAGCTTGCCCACGAGGTTGTCGTAGTACTGGCTCACCTCGTCACCCGGCTCGTACCCACCGTCCCAGCGCACGCCCGGACCGGCCGGGAGGTGGAGGGCGTTGATCGGACCGGGGGAGGGGAGGAACCCCTTCGCCGCGTTCTCCGCGTTGATGCGGCACTCGATCGAGTGGCCGCTGAGGTGCACTTCGTCCTGGGTGATGGACAGCGGCTCGCCCGAGGCCACCCGGATCTGCTCCCGGACGAGGTCGAGCTGGGTGACCATCTCCGTGACGCAGTGCTCGACCTGGAGGCGGGTGTTCATCTCGAGGAAGAAGAACTCGCCGTCCTGGTAGAGCATCTCGACGGTACCGGCGTTCACGTAGCCCGTGGCCTTGGCGACCTTCACCGCGGCCTCGCCCATCGCCTTCCGGATCTCGGCGGGCACGTCGCCGGCCGGGGCCTCCTCGATGAGCTTCTGGTGGCGACGCTGCACCGAGCAGTCTCGGTCACCGAGGTACACCGCGTTGCCGTGCTGGTCGGCGAACACCTGGATCTCGATGTGGCGCGGGTGGGTCAGGTACTTCTCGAGGTAGGCCTCGTCACGGCCGAAGTAGGCGAGGGCCTCGCGCTGGGCGGACTCGAGGGCTGCCGCCGCGTCCTCGGCCGAGTCGACGACCTTCATGCCCCGGCCACCACCGCCGTAGGCGGCCTTGATCGCGACGGGCCAGCCGAACTGCTCACCGAACGCGACGACTTCGGCCGGGCCGGTCACCGGGTCGGTGGTGCCGGGCACGCTCGCCACATCGCCGCGGGCCGCGGCCTTGCGGGCCGAGATCTTGTCGCCCATGTCCTCGATGGCCTCGGGCGGCGGCCCGATCCACGCGACGCCCATCGCGGTGATGGCCCGGGCGAAGTCCGCGTTCTCCGAGTAGAAGCCGTAGCCCGGGTGCACGCCGTCGGCCCCCGAGCGTTCGATGACCTCGATGATCTTGTCCTGGTTGAGGTACGACTCGGCCGCGGTCTGTCCGCCGAGCGCGTAGGCCTCGTCGGCGAAGCGCACGTGGAGCGCGTCCCGGTCGACGTCGGAGTACACGGCGACGGTCGTGATGCCCATCTCGCGGCAGGTGCGCATGACCCGCACGGCGATCTCGCCCCGGTTCGCGATGAGGATCTTCTGCAGCACTGGGGCATGTCTCCCGATGTGGCGGACGTGAGGCGGGCCGTATCCTACGGGTCGTGTCCGCGTCCCCTGCCACTCCGCACCTCGGCCCCATCCGGCGCCTCGCCGAGGTCGACTCCACGAACCGCTACGCGCTCGACGCCGCCCGGGCCGGCGAGGCGGCCGGCCTCGTCGTGGTCGCCGACCACCAGACCGCCGGGCGGGGGCGGCTCGGGCGCACCTGGGAGGCACCGGCCGGCGCCTCGCTGCTCGTCTCGGTCCTGCTGCGGCCCGACCTGCGACCCGACGCCGTGCACCTGCTCACCATGGCGGCCGGGCTGGCCATGGCCGACGCGGTCGAGGCGGTCGCCAGGTTCGCGCCGACCCTGAAGTGGCCCAACGACCTCCTCGCCGGGTCGCGCAAGCTCGCGGGCATGCTCACCGAGGCCGAGGTGGTCGACGGCGAGATCCGAGCGGTGGTGGTCGGGATCGGGGTCAACGTGCAGTGGCAGGAGTTCCCGGCGGAGATCGCCGAGACGGCCACCGCCTGCAACCTCGTCGCCGGTCACGACGTGAGCCGTGACGCGCTGCTGGACGCGTTCGTCGAGCGGTACGGCGCGCGCCTCGTCGACCTCGACGCGGTACCGGACGCTTACCGGTCCCGGCTCGGCACGCTCGGCCAGCGCGTGCGCATCGAGCTGGCCGACGGCACGTTCGAGGGCGACGCGGTGGGGGTGCTCGACGACGGTTCGCTCGAGGTCGTCACCGACGACGGCGCCCGACGCACGGTGACCGCAGGCGACGTGGTTCACCTCCGCCCCGCCTGACCGATCCGGAGACGGCTCAGGGGTCGAGGTCGTGGGCGATGAGCTCGCGCCAGGCGGTCTGGAGGCGTGCGGTGATCGGGCCGGGCGCGAGGGGGAGCGCCGCACCGTCGACGCGGGCGATCGGGTGCACCTCGCGGGTGCTCGAGGTGAGGAACGCCTCCTCGGCACGGGCCAGCGCGTCGATCGGTTCCGCGCGTTCCATGCAGACGATGCCGGTCCGATCGGCGAGCCCGAGCACGAGGTCACGGGTGACCCCGGCGAGGCAGCCGCCGTCGAGCGGTGGGGTGGTGAGCTCGCCGTCGAGCACGAGGAACACGTTCGAACCCGTCCCCTCGCAGAGCTCGTCGCGGGTGTTCGGGAAGATCGCCTCATCGGCGCCGCGGTCGTGGGCGACGGCGAGGGCCCGCACGTTCTCGGCGTACGAGGTGGTCTTGAGCCCGGCGGTCGCGCCGCGTTCGTTGCGGCACCACGGGACCACGACGACGTCCGCGGTCGTCGGCCACGCCCGCAGCTCGCCGGTGGCGACCACCACGGTGGGCGGCACCTCACCCCGCTCGGATCCGAGCGGCGCGACGCCGCCCGTGACGGTGATGCGCAGCCGGCATTCGCCCCGTCCGTTCGCGGCGATGACCGCGTCCGCCGCGGCGCGCAGGACCTCGCCGGTCGGCGGTCGGAGGCCGAGGGCGCCCGCGGATCGCTCGAGGCGCGCGAGGTGGCGGGTCCAGGCGAACGGCACGCCGCCGTAGACCCGCAGGGTCTCGAACACCCCGTCGCCGGTCAGCAGCCCGTGATCCATCGGGGAGATGCGGGCCGACTCGTCGTCGACGAGCGCGCCGTCGACCCAGATCACGACGGCACGCCCACTCGGGCGGGGGCGGTGCCGGTGGCCGCCGCGAGCAGGCGCGACGCCTTCAGCTCGGTCTCGACCCACTCGGCCCTCGGGTCCGAACCCACGGTGATGCCCGCACCGGTGCCGAAGGTGGTGTGCCCCTCCGCCACCGTGAAGGTACGGATCGCGACCGCGAGATCGGCCCGCTGACGCTCGGTGTCGATCCAGCCGATCGCGCCGCAGTAGTAGCCGCGCGGTTCGGGCTCGAGCCGTTCGATCACCTCGAGCACCCGGGGCTTGGGCGCGCCGGTCACCGACGCAGGCGGGAAGGTCGCGCGCAGCAGGTCGCCGAGGTCGGTGCCCGGGGTGAGCGTCCCGGTCACCGTGCTCACGAGGTGGTGCAGGCCCGGGTGGGGTTCGAGCGCGCAGAGCGCAGGCACCGTGACGCTGCCGTACTCGCAGACCCTGCCGAGATCGTTGCGTGCGAGGTCGACGATCATGACGTTCTCGGCGCGGTCCTTCGTGCTCTCGAGGAGGTCGGCCGCGTCGCGGGCGGTGCCCTTGATCGGGCGGGTCTCGACCCGGCGGCCCTCGATGCGCAGGAAGCGTTCGGGTGATGCGGACACGACCGCGAGGTCCGCGGTGCGCAGCAGCGCGGCGTGCGGCGCGGGGTTGTGACGGTCGAGCGCGTCGAAGAGCGCGACCGGATCGGCCGGTTCCCCGCAGGTCAACGTCCGGGTGAGGTTCGCCTGGTAGCACTCGCCCGCGCGTTCGAGTTCGATGATCTCGCGCACTGCCGCCTCGAACTCGGCGCGCGACAGTCCCGAGCGCCAGGGGCCGCGCAGCCCGGTCGGATCCACGGCGGCCCGGGCGGACTCGAGCGCTCGGACGAGGCGGTCCCGGCCCGGCCCGGTCCCCTCGAGGCGCGGCGGGCGCTGAGGTTCGAGCACGAGCCGTGCTGCGAACCGGGTGAGGAGCAGCTCGGGCACCTGCGGTCGGTCGGTCCGTCGGTGTCCGGGTTCGATGACCCGGCCCAGCTCGTAGGCCAGCGCCCCGGCCCACCAACCAGGTTGGAGCCGGGCGAGCGCGTCGAGCGCGGCCGTGCCGTCGAGCCGGAGGCGCTCGACCGGATCGAGGGCGATGACCGTGGCCGCACCGTCGCGGACCACCGCGAGGTCCTCGACGGGGTCGAGGCGTCGGAGCACGGAACCAGCGAGCACCCGAGCGACGTTATCCGGGTGTCGGCGGGACGATCCCGCCGAGGCACACCCGCGCCCGCGCCGGGTCGTGCGCCGACCGTCGGTACACTCGGAGCCATCGTAGCGTCTCCCTCCCGCCCCTCAGCCGCGCAGCGGCGCACCCTCGCGACCCGGTTCCTCATCGCCGTGGGCGTCGCCTTCGCCACCCTCTGCACGAGCGTCGTCGCCGTGAACCTCGTGGTGGATTCGAAGATCTCCGACATCCGTCGGGTCCCGGGGCTGACCCTGCCGACCACCCCGGGGAAGGCCGGGAACTACCTGGTGCTCGGCTCGGACTCCCGGGACTTCGTGGAGAACGACGCGCAGGCGGAGGCCTTCGGGACGACCGAGGACGCCGGGGGAACCCGCTCGGACACGCTCATGATCGTGCACATCGATCCGGAGTCGAAGAAGTCGCTGCTCGTGTCGTTCCCGCGCGACACGCTCGTCGACATCCCCGGTCGCGGCAAGTCGAAGATCAACGCCGCGTTCAACGACGGTCCGCAGAAGGTGATCGACACGATCAAGGAGAACTTCGACATCGACGTGAACCACTACGTCGAGTTGAACTTCGAGGCGTTCATCGGCGTCGTGAACGCGATCGGCACCGTGCCCGTGTACTTCCCGGCCCCGGCCCGTGACGCGTTCTCCGGGCTCAGCATCGCGCTCGCCCCCGCCTGCGTCCCGTTGAACGGGGACAGTGCACTGGCCTACGTGCGCTCCCGGCACCTCGAGTACTACGACTCGACCACGAAGCGGTGGAGCTACGTGGACGCGATCCCCGACATCGGTCGCATCGGTCGCCAGCAGGCCTTCATCCGCCGGCTCGCCCAGGTCGCCGCGGCCAAGGCCAAGCGCAACCCGTTCGCCGCGAACCGCATGGCCAACGCGGTGATCCCCAAGCTCTCGGTCGACGCGAGCCTGGGCAAGGGCGACATCTTCGCCCTCGTGAACACGTTCCGTTCGGTGGATCCGACGAACACCTCAAGCATCGAGATGGTGACGCTGCCGACGAAGGGCGGACCGACCTACCAGGGGCAGTCCGTGCTGTACCCCGACCAACCGGCGGCCGACGCGCTCCTCGCGCGACTGCGCACCTTCGGCCCCGACCCCACGCAGAACCAGCCGGGCGACGACGAACCGATCGACGTCGTGCCCTCGCAGGTCCGGGTGCGGGTGCTCAACGGTTCGGGGACCTCGGGCCTCGCGGGTACGACGCTGAGCGACCTCCAGCGGTACTCGTTCGCGCCGGCGGGCATCGGCAACGCGGCGGAGGTCTCGGCCACCGAGATCCGGTACCAGCCGGGCAAGCGTGACCGGGCACGCCTCGTGCTGCGGTACGTGGGCGGGGTTGGTCGGCTCATCGAGGACCGTGCGCTCGTGGACGCTGATGTCGCGGTCATCGTCGGCCCGGACTTCGCGGGGGTGCGCGGTCCGAACGAGACCGGCAGCACCGGGGCGCGACCGACGAGCACGACGCGGTCCTCGGGGTCGTCGCGACCCGGTTCCGGCACGGCCACGCCGACCTGCTGACGCAGTCCGGGGGTCGATCGCGGACCCCTAGACTCGACGCCGTGAGCGACGTCGCAGTCATCGGTGCCGGGTACGTCGGCCTCACGACCGCGGCCTGCCTCGCACACCTCGGGCACTCGGTCGTCGCGGGCGACGTCGACCTGGCCCGCGTCGAACGACTCAACCGCGGCGAGATCCCGATCCACGAAGACGGGCTGCCCCAACTCGTCGCGGAGGGGCTCGAGTCGGGGCGACTCCGATTCGTCGTCGGCGCCCGCACCGCGGTGGCCGACGCAGAGTTCGTGTTCCTGTGCGTCCCGACGCCCCAAGGCGACGACGGGGCGGCCGACCTGTCGTTCGTCGACGGGGTGGTGCGGGAGATCGCGACCCACCTCCGGCCGGGGTCGGTGGTCATCAACAAGTCGACCGTGCCGGTCGGTTCCACACGGCGGGTGCAGCGCATCCTCGGGGAGGAGGGGGCCTCGATCGATGAGATCGGCGTCGCCTCGAACCCGGAGTTCCTGCGCGAGGGCACCTCGGTGCGGGACTTCCTCAACGCCTCCCGCGTCGTGGTCGGGTGCGACAACCCGGCGATCGCCGTGCGGGTGAGCGAGCTCTACGCAGGCGTGGCCGCGCCGATCGTGGTGACCGACCCGGCCTCGTCCGAGATGATCAAGTACGCGTCGAACGCGTTCCTCGCCACGAAGATCTCCTTCATGAACGCGATCGCCAACCTCTGCGAAGCGGTCGACGCCGACGTGAGCCAGGTCGCGCTCGGCATGGGGTACGACCCGCGGATCGGATTCGAGTTCCTCCAGCCCGGACCGGGCTACGGCGGATCCTGCTTCCCGAAGGACACCGCGGCGCTCATGCACACGGCGCGCCGCGCCGACGCCGAGTTCCCGTTGCTCCAGGGGGTCATCGACGGCAACCTCGAGCAGCGCGAGCGCATGGTGGCCAAGGCCCGCCGACTCGCAGGCGGCAGCCTCGCGGGGGTCACGGTCGCAGCCTGGGGTCTGACGTTCAAGGCGAACACCGACGACCTCCGCGACTCGCCGGCCGTCCACATCGTGCGCCGACTCCTCGAGGAGGGGGCGACCGTGCGGGCCTACGACCCGGCGGCCCGCGACGACGGCCTCGATCTGCCCGGCCTCACCCGGACCGCGGACGCGCTGGGCGCGGCCGCAGGGGCCGACCTCCTCGTGGTGCTCACCGAGTGGGACGAGTTCCGGTGGCTCGACTTCGAAGCGGTCGGTGCGGCACTCGGGGCGCGGGTCGTGCTCGACACGCGCAACGTCCTCGACCCCGTGGCGCTGCGGCGACGTGGGTGGATCTACGAGGGCGTGGGGCGCTGATGCCGCGGGCGGTCGTCACTGGGGGTGCGGGGTTCCTCGGCTCGCACCTCTGCGACGGGCTCCTGGATCGCGGCTACGAGGTGGTCGCGGTCGACAACCTCCTCACCGGCCGCCGGTCGAACCTCGCGACGATCGAGGGCCGTCCCGGCTTCGCATTCCTCGAGCACGACGTGGTCGCGGGGATCCCGGTCGAGGGTCCGGTCGACGCGGTGCTGCACTTCGCGAGCCCTGCGAGTCCGCCGGAGTACCTGCGGCTCCCGTTCGAGACGCTCGACGTCGGCTCGATCGGCACCCGCCACGCGCTCGAACTCGCGCGCACCCACGGCGCACGGTTCCTGCTCGCGTCGACGAGCGAGATCTACGGGGATCCGCTGGTCCACCCGCAGCCCGAGACCTACTGGGGCAACGTGAACTCGGTGGGTCCGCGCTCGGTCTACGACGAGGCGAAGCGGTTCGCCGAGGCCCTCGCGATGGCCTACCTGCGTCACCACGGGGTGGACGTGAAGATCGCGCGCATCTTCAACACGATGGGGCCACGGATGAAGCCCGAGGATGGGCGGGTCGTCTCGAACCTCCTCGTGCAGGCGATCCGGGGGTTCCCGCTCACGGTCTACGGGGACGGCACGCAGACCCGATCCTTCTGCTTCGTCGAGGACGAGGTGCGGGGGTTGCTCGCCCTGCTCGAATCGGACCACCGCGGGCCGATGAACGTCGGCAACCCCGACGAGTTCACGATCCTCGAGCTCGCCGACCTCGTGCGGGAGGTGACGGGCGCCCGGTCGGAGATCGTCTACGAGCCGCTCCCCGCCGACGACCCGGTCCGGCGTCGGCCCGACATCTCGCTGGCCGCATCGGTGCTCGGCTGGCGTCCCGAGATCCCGCTGCGTGACGCGCTCGCCCGAACCTGCGATTGGTACCGGGACGAACTCGCGCGTGCGGAGGGCCCGTGAACCCAGCCTGGGCGGCGGTGGTGGTGGCCTACGACTCCGGCCCGCTGCTCGACGACTGCGTGCGGTCGCTGCTCGCCGACACCTCAGCCGGGGGTCCGCCCGAGGTCGTCGTGGTCGACAACGGGTCGAGCGACGGCTCCGTGGAGACGGTCGAGGCGCAGCACCCGGCGGTCGCGGTGCTGCGTCCCGGTCGCAACCTGGGCTACGCGCGGGCAGCCAACCTCGGCGCAGCCGCGACGCGGGCCCCGGTGGTCGCCGTCGTGAACCCGGACGCCACCGTCGCCCCGGGGAGCGCCGCGGCGCTGCTCGACCGGTTCGCCGCCGATCCGACGCTGGGCGCGGTGGGGCCGCAGATCCTCGAACCGGACGGTGCGGTCTACCCGTCGGCGCGCCGGGTGCCCTCCACGGCCGATGCCCTGGGACACCTCGTGCTGGGTGGGATCCGGCCCGACAACCCGGCGACCCGGCGGTACCGGGACCTCGATGCGGATCCGGACCTGCCCCGCGCCGTGGACTGGGTGTCGGGCGCGGCGGTCTGGCTCCGCCGGACCGCGCTCGACTCGGTCGGTGGTTGGGACGAGGGCTACTTCATGTACGTGGAGGATGTGGACCTCTGCTGGCGCCTCGCGGGCGCGGGCTGGGGTGTGGCCTACGAGCCCGCCGCCCGGGTGGTGCACGTGCAGGGTGTGAGCACCGCCCGCCGCCCGTACCGCATGGTGGTGGCCCACCACCGTTCGGCCTACCGGTTCGCGGCGAAGCGCTGGCGGGGGCCGCGCCGGGTGCTCCTGCCCGGTGTCGCCGTGGTCCTCGCGGTGCGTGCGGTCGGCACGCTCGCGCTCCGGTTGGCGCGACCGGGGCGCCCGGAACCGCGAGTACCCTGAGCCGGTATGACGAAGACGACCACGAAGTACAAGCGGGCGAAGTTCCGGGCCAAGGCCCGATCCCCGAAGCGGGGCGGCGCGAACCGGGGCTGGAACATCGGGATCGCGGTCATCGTGGTCGTGGGGGTGGCCCTCGTGGCGCTCACCGTGCAGTCGAACAGCACCTCGGCCGCGGTGAGTCCCAAGGTCGGTGAGCACTGGCACGCCTACCTCGGGGTGAACGTGTGCGGCACGTGGCTGGGGAACGCGCCGACCTTCGAGGAGCAGGACGGCTCGACCGTGCGGGCCGGCATCCACTCGCACGGTGACGGCATCATGCACACGCACCCGTACTCCTCGAGCGAGTCGGGCGACAACGCGGTCGTCGGTACCTTCATCGACTACGGCGGCTGGGATCTCTCCCAGACCTCGATGTCACTCTGGGACGGTCAGACGCACGCGAATGGTGGGTCCTGCCCCGGCAAGTCGGGCAAGGCGGTCGTGCAGTGGACGACCGGCTTCCCCAACAAGCCCTGGAGCGGCAAGCCCCGCACCGGCGACCCGGCCGACTACAAGTACTCCGACGGTGAGATCGTGGCGATCTACTACCTGCCGAAGGGCGAGAAGCTCCCGATCCCGCCCGAGGCGAAGACGGCGCTCGCTGACATCGAGGACATCGGTGGCGCAGCGCCGGGCGCAGGCGGCACAGGTGCCTCGGGGGTGAGCGGCGCCAGCGGTCCGACGGGTGCATCGGGTGCCACCGGGGCATCGGGCGCCTCGGGTCCGAGCGGCGCGAGTGGGGCGACCACCACGCCGTGAGGGCGGTCGTCCTCGTCGGGGGTGAGGGGACGCGGCTGCGGCCGCTCACCCTGCGCACGCCGAAGCCGCTCCTCCCGATCGCCAACGTGGCGTTCCTCGAGCGGCAGCTCACCTGGCTCGCGGCGGCCGGGGTCACCGAGGCGGTGCTCTCGCTCGGGTACCTCCCGGACGCCTTCGTCGAGCACTTCGCGGGCGATCGGTTCGGCGACGTCCGGCTCCGGTACGCGGTCGAGGACGAGCCGCTCGGTACCGCCGGCGCGATCCGCTTCGCGGCCGACGGCATCGACGAGCGGATCATCGTCTGCAACGGGGACGTGCTCACCGACCTCGACCTCGCCGCCATGCTCGAGTTCCACGAGGCCCGCGGGGCCGAGGCGACGATCGCGCTCACCCAGGTCGAGGATCCCTCGGCGTTCGGCGTCGTGCCGACCCGACCCGACGGCGAGGTGATCGCGTTCGTCGAGAAGCCGCCGCCCGGGCAGGCGCCGACCGACTGGATCAACGCGGGGACCTACATCCTCGAACCGTCGGTGCTGGGACGCATCCCGCCGCGGCTCAACGTGAGCGTGGAGCGTCAGACCTTCCCGAGGATGCTCGAGCAGCCCGGTCGCCTGTTCGCGATCCCGTCCGAGGGGTACTGGCTCGACATCGGCACACCGGCGAAGTACGTGCAGGCCCAGCGGGACGTGCTGCTCGGTTGCGTCGGGTTCCCGCCCGCGCCGGGCGCGCTGGAGCGCGGGCCGGGCGTCTGGGTGCAGCCCGGCGCACGGATCGCCGAGGATGCGTGGCTCGAGGCGCCGACCCTGATCGGCGCCGACGCCACGGTGGAGTCGGGCGCCCAGGTCGTGGGTTCGGTGGTCGGCGCGGGGGCGGTCGTCGGTGCGGGTGCGTCACTGCGCGGGGCGGTGGTGCTCGCCGGGGCCACGGTGCCGGCGGGCGCGGAGGTCACGACGACGGTCGTCGACCTCGATGCCGAGCTCGCCTGCGGCTGATCAGGCCCAGCGCCGGAGGTCGTCGAGTGGGATCGGTGGGCGCACCCGACCCACGTAGGCGGGATCCGCACGCCCGACCGTGACGAGCGCGTGGGGCAGCCAGTCCGCGGGCAGCCCGAGGGCGTCGCGGGCCTCGGCCGGGCAGAACATCGGCGCGGCCACCCAGCAGGAGGCCCAACCCGCGTCGGCGGCGGCGAGCATGAGGTTCTCCACCGCGGCGCCGAGCGAGAGCAGCGCGAGGCCCCACTCAGCCAGACGTCGCCCGGCGTCCGGGTAGTCGTCGAGGCCATCGGTGGTGAGGCAGCCGAGCACGAGCGCGGGTGCGCCGGTGATCTTGGTATGGGAGCCGGCCACGAGGGCGTCCACCCGGGTGGCGTCGAGCCCGTCGGCCAGCAGGTCGCGGCGCCAGCGCTCGCCCATCCCTGCGGCGAGCGCGCGCTTGGACGTCGGGTCGTCGATCGCAACGAATCGCCACGGCCGCGAGTGGTGCGGCGCGGGTGCGATGCAGGCCGCCTCGATCCAGGTGTCGATCGCCGCGTGCGGCACCGGCTCGTCGGTGTAGGCCCGGATCGAGCGGCGCGCCTCGAGGAACGCGGGGAGCGTGCTCACCGGAACAGGTCGTCCTGCGGTCGCCGGACCAACTCGCGCGCCGCGGCCTCGCGGAACCAGGCGGGGTCGAGGCCGCGCACGATGGCCACGGCGATGCCGGTCGACTTGCCCATCACGAGCTCCGCGGCACCCGCGATCTCATCGGCGATCGCCACCTCGGTGACCTGCAGCTCGCGCCCGCCCGCATCCTCGGTGCCCCGCAGGTCGAGGACCGCCGCGATGCCCGCGACGCCGATGGCGACGTCGGTGAGCCCGTGGCGCCAGGCCCGGCCGAAGGTGTCCGACACGATGACGCCCACGTCGACGTGCTCGACACCGCGCAGCGCGTCGCGGATCCGCCGGGCCGAGCGGTCCGGGTCGACGGGGAGCAGCGCTGCGGTGCCGTCGGCGACGTTCGACAGGTCGATGCCCGCGTTCGCGCAGACGAAGCCGTGCGGGGTTTCGCTGATGGTGAGGTCACCGCGACGTCGCAGGATCCGGACCGACTCCGACTCGACGAGCGCTCGCTTGGCCTCGGGATCGCCGTGGTCGAGCGGGACGATGCGGCCCTCGGCCTTCGAGACGACCTTCTGGGTGACGACGAGGCAGTCGCCGTCCTGCAGCGGGGTACCGGCGGTCCACGCGGCCCGCGCGATGAGCTCCCCGAGGTCGTCGCCCTCCCGGACCTCGGGGATGCCGATGAGCGGCAGGATGACGAGCGGCTCCATGCGGGTCAGGCGACGGCGTCGAGCGTGTGCCGGGCGAGCGCGGCGGCGACCCGGGCGTCGGTCATGAGCGTCTCGGCGACGACCGGTCGCACGCCGGTGGCCGCCACCTCGGCGGCACGTCCTGCGTCGCGCTCGTCGATGACGAGCGTCGAGCAGAACGGCGCGTACGTGCGGGCCACCCCGACGCAGGACACGTCGATGCCGAGAGGTCCCATGAGCCGGTCGGCCGGACCCTTGACGGTCGTGCCCGCGATGATCGGGCTCACCGCCACCACGCGGTCCCGCCGGGCGACGAGCGCGTCGCGCACGCCGGGTACGGCGAGGATCGGCCCGATGGAGATGATCGGGTTCGACGGGCAGATGAGGATCGTCTCGGCCGCGTCGATGGCCTCGAGCACGCCGGGGGCGGGATCCGCGGCCTCGGCCCCGGCGAACTCGACCGCGACGACCGGGGGTTCGGATCGTTCGCGCACGAACCACTCCTGCATGCGCAGGACCTCGTGGTGGTCGCCCCGGTCGACGGTGATGTGGGTCGCCACCCGGTCGTCGGACATCGGGAGGAGGCGGGGCTCCACGCCCCACGCCGCTGCGATCTCCGCGGTCACCTCGGTGAGGGTCGCCCCGGCGCGGAGTCGTTCGGTGCGGAAGAGGTGGGTGGCGAGGTCGAGGTCGCCGAGCCGGAACCAGGTGTCGGCTCCGTAGCGGCTGAGGGCCTCGATGGTCCGGAAGCTCTCGTCGGCCAGCCCCCAGCCCTGCTCGGGGTGCTCGGCGCCGGCGAGCGTGTACGTGACGGTGTCGAGGTCGGGGCACACGGTGAGGCCGTGGAACGTCTCGTCGTCGGCGGTGTTCACCACGACGGTGACCTCGGCCGGTGGGACGACCCGTACGAGCCCGCGCAGGAAGCGGGCGGCTCCGACCCCTCCGGCGAGCGCGACGAGCATGGCCTGAGGGTAGCGGGCGCCCACGCGCCGAGGCCCCCCGGGTGAGCGGGGGGCCTCGGTCGCACGTCCGGGCGGATGCTGCGTTGGGGGGACGCCGCAGCACCGCGGCCCGGGGCGAGGGGGATCAGGCGGCGGGCGTGGTGTTGCGGTTGCGCAACCGGTCGACGCCGGAGGTGACGGTGGACGCAACCTGCGCAGGCACCGCGCGCACGGTCTCGGGCACCGCGGCGACGACCTGGGCCGGTACGCCGCGGAGCTGCGCGACCGTGGGCTCGACCCGGGCGCGCACGGCGTCGACGGCGGGGGAGACCGCACCGGTGACGGCGCCGCGGGCCTGCTCGGTCGCGCCCTTGGCGGTGTCGGTGACGCTGCCGAAGAGGGCCTTCGGGTCGCCGGCCTGCGCGACGACGTACGCGCCGGTCTCGGTGGCCCGGGTGCGGAGGTCGGCGGTGCGCTCGGCGACACGGGTCTGTGCGTCACGTCGACGCTGCTGGACCTGCTGGTACCCGAGCACCCCGGCGCCCACGGCGATGTAGCCGGCGTCGGTGACGGACTTGCGGAGGTCGATGGCCATGGTTCCTCGATTCGGTGCCGCCGCTCCGGGGGAGGGCGGTCAGGCGGTTCGGTCGGCCCGGGCCCTCGTCGGGCCGGGCGGGTCGGCGCACGGGGGGCGGCGCCGATGGGAGCAGGGTAACGCATTTGTATAACTCCAGCAAGCACCACGGGACGTGTCCCCGGTCACGCGACGGCCGGCGGTCGCTCGGGGGTCGGGGGCGGCGCCGGGTAGGTTCGGAGCGTGGATCGAGCCGACCGGGACCCGCAGGACGGGTCCGATCCCACCGATCCTGGGCCCGAGGTGGACGGTACGGGCGAGGGTTCGCGGACCGGCGGACCCACCGCTGAGGCGTCCCCGGCGGAGTCCGAGGCGGGAGAGGGCGTCCCCGAGGGGACCGACGGCCCCGAGCGCTGGTTCCTCGACGGTCACGCGGACCTGCTCGACGACGCTCCGCCCCGTCCGCCCGTGGTGGCCGTCGTGGTGGTCCGCGATCCCGGGGACTGGCTCGAGGAGTCGCTCTCGGCCCTCGTCGCCCAGGAGTACGCGGACCTCTCGGTGCTCGTCATCGACGACGGGTCGGCCGAGGACCCGACCCCCCGGATCGCCGCGGTGGCGCCCTCGGCATTCGTGCGCCGGCGCGGGGCGGCCGAGGGGTTCGCGGTTGCGGCGAACGAGGTCATCGCCACGGTGCAGGGCGCGACGTTCCTGCTGTTCACCCACGGCGACGCCCTGCTCGATCCGGGGGCGCTCGGGATCATGGCGGACGAGGGGGTGCGCTCGAACGCGGGCATCGTCGGCCCGAAGGTCGTGGCCGCGGACGACCCGGCCCAGCTGCTCGAGGTCGGCATGACCGTCGACCGGCTCGGCGCGCCGCACGGGGTGATCGAACCGGGGGAGATCGACCAGGAGCAGCACGACGCGGTGCGCGACGTGTTCTGGGTGTCGGGCGTCGCCATGCTCGTGCGGGCCGACCTCTTCGGTGAGATCGGGGGCTTCGACCCCGATGCGGCGCCCGGAGCCGAGGACGTCGACCTCGCCTGGCGTGCCCGCATCGCCGGCGCGCGGGTCATGGTCGCCCCGGACGCCCGGGTGCGCCACCGGGGGGTCGACGGCCTGCGCGATGAACTCGCGGCGGCGCCGGCGGACCTCGAGGCGGCTCGGCACCGCGCCATGCTCACCTCGGCATCGGTGGCCTCGCTCACCTGGTCGGTGCCGGTGGCCATCGGGCTCGCGTTCCTCGAGGCGCTGCTCGCGCTCGTGAGCGGACACCGACGTCGGGCCGGCGCGATCCTCGGGGGCTGGTGGCTCGCGGTGCGGAGCATCCCGGCGGGACGAGGCGCTCGCCGGGCCGCGCAGTCCCACCGGCGGGTCCACGACGGTGACCTCCGCTACCTGCAGAGCCGTGGCTCGTCGCGGGTGAAGCGGTTCCTCAACGGCACGCTCCACGCCGACGACCGACTGCGGGAGTTCTCGACCCGCGGCCGTGCGATCACGGGCACCGCGGGGGCACGGGTACGCGAGCCGGTGGGGATCGCGGTCCTCGTCTTCATCGCGCTCGTGGCCATCGGCTCGCGCGGCCTGATCCTCGGTTCGCTCCCGCAGATCGGCCAGATGCGCGCGTGGCCGGGCGTCGGGGTGGGCTGGGAGACCTTCACCTCGGCCTGGCGCGACTCGATGCTCGGCGCCGGGACGCAGCAGCCGCCGCTGCTGCTCGTGACCTCGGGGCTCGGATCGTTGCTGCTGGGCGCGACCGGGTTGGCCCGCACCCTCGTCGTGGTCGCGGCGATGCCCCTCGGAGTGCTCGCGGCGTGGCGGTTGGGACGCGCGGTCGCGGGTCCCGGGATCGCCGCGGTCGCGACGGGCATCACCTACGGCGTGCTCCCGTTGCCGCGCAACGCGATCGCCGCGGGCCGGTTCGGGCCGCTCCTCGCCTACGCCCTCGCGCCGGCCCTCGTGCTCGGACTCGCCCGCGCCGGTGGCCTGCTCGATGCCGCGGCGCGCCGTCGCAGGCTGCTCGTGGCCCTCGCGGTGGGCGTCGCGGTGGTCGCGGCGTGGTGGCCGCCGGCGATCCTGCTGCCCCTCGCGGTGGCGCTCGCCTTCACGATCGCCTCACCGTGGTGTGAGGAGACGGAGGTCGCCCGCGTCTGGGGCCCGGCGGGACGGGTGGCGCTCGGGGCGCTCGCGCTGCTCGCGCCCTGGCCGATCGTGCTCATCGGGTTGCACGACGGCGCCACGCTCGGGTTCGCCTACTCGGGGCCGGCGCAGGCCGTCGACCTGCTGCGCTTCCACACCGGGCCGGCCGGAGCCGGCATCGCGGGCTGGCTCCTGCTCGGGGTGGCGTTCGTGGTGCTGCTGGTGGCCTCCGGCCCGCGGTTCGCGTGGGCCGTGCGGGCCTGGGGCCTCATCCTCGTGGGCTTCACCGCGGCGTGGCTGCCGGCGCGCGTCGCGCCGGACCTGCCCGTACCGGTGCGCGAGGGACTGCTCGTTCCGGCGGCGGTCGGCCTCGCCCTCGCGGTCGGTCTCGGCGCGGCTGCGCTCCTGTCCGACCTGGGCCGTCGCGGGTTCGGGTGGCGGCAGATCTCGGCGGTGCTCGCGACCGCGGCGCTCGTGGTGCCGGTGCTGGCGTTCGCGGCCGACACGCTCGGGGGTCGGTGGGGCACGCCGGGCAGCTCGTGGGTCGAGGAGTTGCGCTGGATGTCG
>JBJTQX010000058.1:0-12474 GCA_046075855.1 Actinomycetes bacterium | reverse complement strand
AGCAAGTCCTCCCGCCGCTCCGGTCACGCCCGCCATAGGGTGCCCCCGATGTCGGCCGGACCGACGAGGGACAGAGCGGACCCATGCGGATCGGCATCTTCGGCGGTGCTGCGGTCGACCAGGGGCTCGACGCGGTGCGTCGCGCGGCGGCCGGTGCCGAATCCGAGGGGTTCGCTTCGTTCTGGCTCCCCCAGATCTTCGGGCTCGACGCGCTCGCCGCGCTCACCCTCATCGGCGCCGAGACGCCCCGCATCGAACTCGGGACGGCGGTCGTCCCGACCTACCCGCGGCATCCGGTCACCCTCGCTGCGCAGGCGCTCACCGTGCAGGCCGCCTCCGGCGGTCGCCTCACGCTCGGCATCGGCCTCTCCCACCAGTTCGTGATCGAGGCGATGTTCGGCTACTCGTTCGACCGGCCCGCCCGCCACATGGACGAGTACCTCCGAGCGCTCGTCCCGCTCCTGCACGGGGAGGCCGCCGACGTGGACGGCGAGACGGTGCGCGCGCACGCGCAGATCGCGGTGCCCGGCACCGAAGCGCCCGCGCTGCTCGTCGCCGCGCTCGGGCCCCGCATGCTCCAGCTCACCGCCGAGCGCGCCGACGGCACGATCACCTGGATGACCGGGCCCCGCACGCTCGAGGAGTTCACGGTCCCGACCCTGCGCGCTGCGGCCGCCGCCGCCGGGCGCCCCGAACCGCGGGTGGCAGTGGGCCTGCCGATCTGCGTGACCGATGACCCCGACGGTGCACGCGCCCGGGCTGCGCAGATCTTCGAGGTCTACGGGCACCTGCCCTCCTACCGAGCCATGCTCGATCGCGAGGGGGCCGCCGGTCCCGCTGACGTCGCGCTCGTGGGCGACGAGGCCGCCGTCACCGCATCGGTGCAGCGGCTGGCTGACGTCGGGGTCACCGACTTCGCGGCTGCGGAGTTCGGCGGCTCCGCCGACGAGGTGCGCCGGACGCGCGACACCCTGCGCGGGCTGCTCTAGGCGTCAGGTACCGGCGAGGCGCGCGACGACGGGCGCCATCATCTCGAAGTTGTCGTTCCCGAACACGACGTTCGATACGCCCCAACGCTCCCGCCGCTCGACCAGAGTCTCGCAGATGCCGTCGACCGTGCCGGCCAGGAACACCCCGGATTCGAGGGCATCGGCTGCGCTCACGTCGAACATCGGCGCCATCGCCTCGGCGAGTCCGTTCGGGTCGTCCGTGACCTGTGCGAAGAAGTAGCGGATCTGCAGCTCGAGTGCGTCGAACCGATCGCCGGCACCCTCCCGGATCCACCCGACCTTCTGGAGGGTCTGCTCGGCGAGCGCATCCTTGGCCGCATCGGTCGTGATCGCCCCGGCTCGGAGGTTCGGGTTGATGCCGACGATGTCCGCGTGCCGACCGGCGAGTCGGAGCACTCGCGGGCCCCCACCTCCGATGAGGATCGGCGGGCCCGGTTGCTGGACGGGAACCGGCGTCGCCGTGTGGTCGGAGATCCGGTAGTGCTCACCCGCGAACGAGAAGGGCTGCGCGCTCCAGCAGCCGCGGATCACGGCGAGCGCCTCCTCGAGTCGATCGATGCGAACCCCGGGCCGGTCGTAGGGCAGGCCGAGCTGGTCGTAGTCGACCTGCATCCATCCTGCCCCGATGCCGAGATCCACCCGCCCCTCCGAGAGCACGTCGAGGGTGGCCGTCTCCTTGGCCAGCACCGCCGGGTGCTTGTAGTCGTTGGCGAACACGAGCGCGCTCACCCGCAGGGTGGTCGTCACGGCCGCCGCGACGCTGAGGCCGACCATCGGCGCGAGGTCGGTCTCGACGAAGTGGTCGGGCATGTAGAGGGTCGAGTAGCCGAGGCCCTCGATCCGCCGGGCGAGGTCCGCGAACTCGCGAGCACCGAGCGGCCCACCCACCTGCACGCCGAATCGGAACGGACGGGTCATGGTCGAACCTCCCTGGATCGTGGCGCGGGCCGGTGCGGGTCAGCGACCCGTCGACCCCCACCCCTGCTCGTTGCGGCCGCTGGCACCGAGGTCGTCCACGACCTCCCACTCCACGACCTCGAACCGTTGGATGACGATCTGCGCGATGCGGTCGCCGCGCTGGACCGTGTAGTCGACGTCCGGGTCGGTGTTGACGAGCAGCACCTTGAGCTCCTCGCGGTAGCCCGCGTCGATGAGCCCCGGCGTGTTGAGGCAGGTCACCCCGTGCCGCAGGGCCAGACCGGACCGGGGCTGGATGAACCCTGCGCACCCCTCGGGGATCGCGATCGCCACTCCCGTGGCCACGAGCGCCCGCCCACCCCGAGCGGCGAGCGTCACCTCCTCGCGGGCGTGCAGGTCGTACCCGGCGTCCCCGGCGTGCTGCGCCGACGGCAGGGGCAGCTCGGGGTCGAGGTGACGCAGCGCGATCCGCACCGAGGCACCCTACGCGCACCCGAACCCGACGCGCGAGGCTGGGGCCGCGCCGCGGTGGACCTGGCGCTCGCCGACGCAGGTTCGGTCGGGATCCGCGCAGGGGAGGGCCGACTCGGGACGCTCGACGAGTGCCACGGGTACCGCGCCGGCGACGGCGCGCCCGGCCCGGCCGTGCTGCGCGGGGCCGGCCTGCTCGGCTGAGGCTCAGTCCCCCGCCACCACCTCAGCCAGCGCGACGGGGACGGTCTTCGGCCCGCCGGCCAGGCGACCCCGGACGACCGAGGCCGCCACCCCGAGGCACGCGGCGATCGCACCGGCGAGCAGCACCGGGTTCGACGCACCGAGGAGCTTGGCCCCCGAGAGCAGCAGCACCGCGACGAGAGCCGGCCGCACGATCGCCGTGTTGGCCCGCGACGAGAGGTGCGCGCCGACCCAGACCCCGGGGATCCCGCCGACGAGGAGCGCAGCGGTGAGGCCGAACTCGACGGAGCCGAAGAACAGGTGGCCGAGGGCGGCCGCACCGACGAGCGGGATCGCCTGCACGAGGTCGGTGCCCACGAGTTCGGCCGTCGTGAGGTTGGGGTACAGGAGCATGAGCGCGACGATCATGAGCGATCCGGAGCCCACGCTCGTGAGCCCGACGATGAGACCGCCCACGACCCCGACCACCAACGTCGCGACGGGACGGACGGGCACCCGTCGCTCCAACGGGATCGCCGGGTCGGCCACGGGCACGCCGCGACGCCGGAGCAGGGCGGTGCGCAGGACCATCGCGGTGGCGGCCACGAGGAGCACCGCTCCGAGCAGCACCTTCATCCCCTCGGCCAGCTGCGGCCCGGCGAAGCGGTCGAGGATGACCGCTCCGACGAAGGCCGCCGGCACCGACCCGAGCGCGAGCCAGAGCACGAGCCCACGGTGGACGGTCCCCCGCCGCAGGTGCAACCCGCCGCCGACCGGCTTCATGGCGAGCGCCGCCACGAGATCGCTCGACACGGCGGTGAGCGGCGTGACGCCGAACACGATGACCAGCAACGGGGTCATGAGCGCGCCGCCGCCCATCCCGGTCAGCCCGACCACGAAGCCCACGATGAGCCCGGCGACCACCACCCAGATGTCCACGAGTGCCCCTGGTCGGGCGGTGCTGCTGCGCCGACTACGATCCCGATGGAACCACCAATTCCTACTTGGCTTGTTGCCTTAGTCACCATAACAGCGCCCAGCGTCGTTGGGAACCACGTTCCGTGAGGAGCCCATGCGAGTCTCCGCGAAGTCCGACTACGCCGTCCGGGCCGCCGCCGAACTCGCCGCGGCCGAACCGGGTCGGCCGGTGAAGGCCGAGTCCCTCGCCGCCGCCCAGGGCATCCCCGCCAACTTTCTCGAGAACATCCTCGGCGCCCTGCGCAACGCCGGCATCATCCGCTCCCAGCGCGGGGCCGACGGGGGCTACCTCCTCGCCCGCGATCCGGCCGTCGTGACGCTCGCCGACGTCATCCGGGCAGTGGACGGCCCGCTGGCCGCAGTACGCGGGGAAGCCCCCGAGGACCAGCAGTACCCCGGTCCCGCGGCCCGGGTGGTCGACGTGTGGATCGCGGTGCGCGCCGCGCTGCGCACCGTGCTCGAGACCACCACCCTCGCGGACCTCGCCGCGGGCAACCTCCCCACCGAGGTCGAGGAGCTCCTCGCCCGCCCCGACGCCTGGAGCCGACGGTGAACGACCACGAACTCGCGATCGACCTCGCCCGACGGGCGGGCGAACTGCTGATGTCGATCCGCGCCGGCTTCACCGGCGAGGCCGGCGACGCCGCGCTCGGTGACCTCGGCGATCGTGCGGCGAACGACCTCCTCCTGGCGGGGCTCGCGGAGGCCCGACCCGACGACGCCGTGCTCTCGGAGGAGTCGGCCGACGATCCGGCGAGGCTCACCGCGGCTCGGGTGTGGATCATCGATCCGCTCGACGGGACCCGGGAGTTCCGCGAGGGCCGCGACGACTGGGCCGTGCACGTCGCGCTCTGCGTGGACGGTCGCCCGGTGGCCGGCGCCGTCGCGTTGCCGGCACTCGGGGAGGTGCACGGCACGCAGCCGGCCTCGACGCTCGCACCACCGTCCGGGCGCGCGCCCCGGCTCACCGTGAGTCGCACCCGTGACGTTCCCATCACCGCACCGCTCTGCGAGGCCCTCGGTGCCGATCTGGTCCCGATGGGTTCCGCCGGCGCCAAGGCCATGGCCGTCCTGCGGGGCGAGGCCGACGTCTACGCGCACGAGGGCGGTCAGTACCAGTGGGACAACTGTGCGCCGGTGGCCGTGGCGCAGGCCGCCGGCCTCCACACCTCCCGGCTCGACGGCGGCCCACTGGTCTACAACGGCGCGGAGCGGTCGCTCCCCGACCTCCTCATCTGCCGCCCGGAACTCGCTGCGTCGGTGCTCGACGTGGTGCGGAGCCGAGCGTGAGCGGGCCCGCCGGCCCGCTGGGGGCCGGTCCGGGGACCCCCGGCGCGCCGGTACACTCGGCCGCCCCGAGGGCAGCGGGCCACGGAGCACCGATGACCGAGATGCGCACCCAGCAGTCCACCACCGTGAACCCCGGAGGAGCCATCCGGTGAAGGCCGCCCAGGTCCCCCACCTCGACGCCCTCGAGGCCGAGTCCATCCACATCCTGCGCGAGGTGGCCGCGGAGTTCGAGCGCCCGGTCATGCTCTTCTCCGGTGGCAAGGACTCGATCGTGATGCTGCGTCTCGCCGAGAAGGCGTTCCACCCCGCGCGCATCCCCTTCCCGGTGATGCACGTCGACACCGGGCACAACTTCGACGAGGTCATCGAGTACCGCGACCGTCGCGTCGCCGAACTCGGGGTCAACCTCGTCGTCGCGTCGGTGCAGGCTGCGATCGACGCGGGGCGGGTGGTCGAGGAGACCGGGCCGCGGGCCAGCCGCAACAAGCTCCAGACCGTCGCACTGCTCGACGCGATCACCGACGGCGGTTTCGACGCGGTGTTCGGTGGTGGTCGCCGCGACGAGGAGAAGGCGCGGGCCAAGGAGCGGATCTACTCGTTCCGCGACGAGTTCGGGCAGTGGGACCCGAAGAACCAGCGGCCCGAACTGTGGAACCTCTACAACGGACGGCACCGCCGGGGCGAGCACATCCGGGTCTTCCCCATCTCGAACTGGACGGAGATGGATGTCTGGCAGTACATCGAACGGGAGGGCATCGAGATCCCGTCGATCTACTACGCACACCGACGGTCCGTGGTGCGCCGCGACGGGATGCTGCTCGCCGTCACGCCGTACCTCACGCTCCTGCCCGAGGAGGAGCCGGAGGAGATGCTCGTGCGGTTCCGCACGGTCGGCGACGCGACCTGTACCGGTGCAGTCGAGTCGCCGGCAGCCAACGCGGCTGAGGTGATCGTCGAGGTGGCCGCGTCGCGGATCACCGAGCGCGGTGCGACCCGAGCCGACGACCGGATCAGCGAGGCCGGCATGGAGGACCGCAAGCGGGAGGGGTACTTCTAGTGGAGATGCTGCGGTTCGCGACCGCCGGTTCCGTCGACGACGGGAAGTCGACCCTCATCGGTCGACTCCTGCTCGACAGCAAGCAGATCTTCGAGGACCAGCTGGAGGCGGTGGAACGCACCAGTCGCGAGAAGGGCTTCGACTACACGAACCTGGCCCTGCTCACCGACGGCCTGCGTTCCGAGCGGGAGCAGGGCATCACGATCGACGTGGCCTACCGCTACTTCGCGACGCCGCAGCGCAAGTTCATCATCGCGGACACGCCCGGACACGTGCAGTACACGCGCAACATGGTGACCGGCGCGTCGACGGCCGACCTCGCACTCGTGCTCATCGACGCCCGCAAGGGCATCGTCGAGCAGTCCCGGCGCCACGCGGTCATCGCGTCGCTCCTGCGGGTCCCCCACCTCGTGCTCTGCGTCAACAAGATGGACCTCGTGGACTGGGAGCAGTCGGTCTTCGACGCGATCTGTGCGGAGTTCACTGAGTTCGCGGCGAAACTCGACATCCCGGACCTCACGTTCATCCCGATCTCCGCGCTCAACGGCGACAACGTGACCACCCACTCCGACCGCATGCCGTGGTACGGCGGGCCGACGTTGCTCTACCACCTCGAGCACCTCTACATCGCGTCCGACCGCAACCTCATCGACCCACGCTTCCCGGTGCAGTACGTCATCCGCCCCATGTCGAACGAGCACCACGACTACCGCGGGTACGCCGGGCAGGTGGCCGGCGGAGTGCTCCGGCCCGGCGACGAGGTGATGGTGCTGCCCTCGGGGCTCACGACGACCGTCGCGGCGATCGACACCTTCGGCGGTCCGGTGGATGAGGCCTTCCCCCCGATGTCGGTCACGGTGCGGCTCGCCGACGACCTCGATGTGAGCCGCGGGGACATGATCTGCCGACCCCGGAACGCGCCGGTGACCACCCAGGACCTCGATGCGATGGTGTGCTGGTTCAACGAGCGACCCCTCTCGGAGCGCACGACCTACGGCATCAAGCACACGACGAACACCGCGCGCTGCCAGGTCCGCGACCTCCAGTACCGGCTCGACGTCAACTCGCTCTCCCGCGACGACGCCGCGACCCAGCTCCACATGAACGACATCGGTCGGGTCCGACTCCGCAGCACGGCGCCGCTGTTCGTCGACGAGTACCGGCGCAACCAGACCACGGGTTCGTTCATCCTCATCGACGAGGGCACGAACGAGACGGTCGGCGCAGGGATGGTCATCGGTACCGGCGACTGAGCGCCGCGGACCCACCGACCGTCAGCGGTCCGAGCGCCGGGCGAGCAGTTCGAGGATCGCCGCTGCGGCGAGCAGCACCACCGCGACCCAACCCAGCACGTGGGCCCGCGTGAACCCCAGGGGCCACTCGAAGGCGGGCGGGACCTGGACCCGCCACTGCCGCCAGGTCACGTAGGTCCCGGCGAGGCCGAGCGCCACCGCCGGCGCCACGGCGAGCAGGATCCGGCTCCGGGGCCACCGGGCCGCGAGGAGCGTCAGCGAACCGGCTCCGATCCCCACCACCGGCCCGGCCAGCAGCGTGCCGACGCCGGCGACGAGGATCAGTGCCACCGCGGTCCGGCCTCCGCCGAGCCGCGGCGCTCCGAGACCCGGGACCCCCAGGCTCGCCACGCCGTCATCCACGACGACCGGGCGCCGGCGGGGATCCACGATCGCGAGCCCGAGGCAGGCGACGACCGCGAGCACGGAGAGCAGGAGCGCGCGATCCACCGTCCGCTGCGGGATCCACTGGAGGCTGACGCGGAACTCGGAGCGGTCGGGCCGTACCCGCCAGCCGTTCGCGAACCCGTCGACGAGGCTCGAGGCGCCGAGGTCGCGTCCGTCGATCCGCGCTCGCCACCCGGCGTTCTGGCTCTGGGCCAGCACCAGCCAGAACTCCTGGCCCGGACGAGCACCGCGTACGGCGACCGTGGCGCGGTCGCGACCCGACGAGACCACGCGGACCTCCGGGGCCGGACCCACCGCCGGGCCATCCGTGCGGTCCCCCGCCGTACGCGCCGCGAGCCCCGGGACCGGGCGGCCGGTGAGCGCGTCAGATCCGGTCACGAGGGAGCGCAGATCGAGTCGATCCAGGTCGATGCCCGAGGCGGCGCCCGGCACCGCTCGCAGGGTGTGCCGCCCGGCGGACAGGATGAATCCGTCGCATCCGATGACCTGCAGGCCGCCGCGGGTGGTCGCGTCCCCCCGGGTCCCGCTGATCGACACCGGGATCGGACGACCGTCGACCGTGAGGAGATCCGAGCGACAGGGAGTCGAGAACGCGCCGGTCGGCCTCCCGGGGGCGAGCGTCGGTTGCACGAGGCTCCGGATGCCGAGCTCGGCGATGCCCACCGGCATCACGACCTCGCCGTTGCCGTAGAAGTCCCGGGTCCGCACCTCGCGCACGGTGTCGACCGTCAGGCGCACGGTCCGCCCGCGCACCGGGCGCGGGAGCACGAGCGGGACCGGCGCGGTCGCGTTCTCCGCGCCCGCGTCGGGGATCGCCGGCAGCTCGAGTGGCACCTCCGTGCCGTCCACGGTGAGCGACACTCGGGTGGGCACGGAGTGACGGCCGTCGGCCACCACACGCAGGTCGAGACGATCGACGGTGAGCGGGGTGGGGCTGGTGAACTCGATCCACTGCCCCACCGGCGCGACGAACGGTGTGTTCCACGCGGTCGCCGGGTCGCCGTCGATGGCCGAGGCGGCCCGGAACCGGACGTCGCCCGCGAGGTGCTCGCTCGACGCGGCGGCGATCCGCGACGGGCCGAGCAGCGCATCGAGCGCGCGGTCGGGCGCGATCGGACTGAGCCGTGCGGTGCCTCCGAGCCGGAACCCGCGGGTGGTCGGCAACGCGAACGCGCGCACGAGCGCCGGTTCGACGTCCCCGGTGCGCGGCGGTACCGGCGTGTTGCGCTCCCGGGTCATGACGAGCACGAGGTCACGGTCCGCCGAGGTGCGCCCGGCCGCGGCGAGCAGGTCGACCGGGAGGCGGACCACCTCGTCGACGCGGATCGGTTCGGCCCCGGAGCGGTCATCGCGCAACCCGATCTCCGCGAACCCGACCCCGCTCAGGCCCTCGTAGTTGAACCGGGCTCCCACGTTGTCAGCCGCCACGCTGATCTCCACCGTGCGGAAGCGTCGGCGCCGGAAGGACACGGTCTCACCCGCACCGGCCCGGGACCCGTCACCGAGCGGGCGCGTGATGACCGCGCCGCCGTCGAACCGCAGGCCGACCGAGGTGATCCACCGGTTCCGCGGCCCGTTGGTGGGCTGCAGGAGGGTCAGGTGGTCGGTGGTGATGGACCGCTCCGCCTCCACGAGGATGCGCTGACCCACCACCGGGGAGAACGCACCCACCCGCCATGCGGTGGCCGGGTCACCGTCGAGCGCGCGGCTCGCCCGGTCCTCGGGCGTGTAGGTCACCGGGTTCCCGTAGGCGGAGGCCTGGACCCGGGCCACCCCGCGCAGTTCGGTGACGGTTGCGGCGCGGTCGGTCGCGCCCGGGAACACGGGCAGGCGCGCATCGGACTCGTCGGCGACGAGCGGTCGCTCCCCGGCCGCCTCGGTGGTGCCGAGCGTGACGCGCACGGTGCTCCACCGTCGCGCGCGTCGCCGGTTCGTGTCGGTCACGACGATCGTCGCGCCCGCGCGGACCGCGGCCCGGATCTCCTTCGGTGAGAGCGACGCGGAGTACCGCACCAGTTGCCGCCCGTCCACGAGCCCGCTCGCGGCGGCGTCCACGAGCCCCTCCCCGTCGCCCGCGAGCAGGACGGCACCTCGGACGCTGTGGGTCCGCACGACCGAGCCCGGTCGCAGCACGGGCACCACGGCCACGGGCGGAGGGTCGCCTTCGTCAGCCGGGAACGCGAGGGCCTGCTCATCCACCTGCGGGTACACCGGAGCACCCGGGATGCGCGTGCCGAAGGTACGCGGGGTCCCGAGACCCCCCTGGGGTGCGCGGAAGTCCCGCCACACCTGCCGCGGGCGCACGAGGTTGTAGCGATCGGTCTGGAGATCGTTGCGGACCACGATGTCACCGACCCCGAGGTACCGCATGATGGGCGCCGTGACCTGCGACTCGTACGTCCCCTCCTGGAGCCGGCGGTCATAGGCGTTGAGGAGATCGGCCGATGGCGGGCTGCCGTAGGGGATGAGCTCGCGCGCCACGTACGGTCGGTCGGTGAGGCCGGGGGTGATCGGATCGACGGTGTTGCCCCAGCGGTAGGACGCGAAGTCCGAGCCGGGCAGTTCGAGGACCCGCGTGGTGTGGTTCCCTGCATCGATGGCGCGCACCGCCTGCGTCCAGTAACGCGGGACCGCCTCGTCGCGTTGGAGGTTCGCCCCGTAGAACGACTGGTCCCAGAGCGCCGGGAGGTTGAGCAGCACGAGGAGGCCGACGAGTGCGGCGGCGACGAGCGCCGGTACCCGCCGTTCCCGGGCCTCCAGTCGAGCGGCCAACGCCGACACGCCGACCGCCAGGAAGACCGCGAGCGACAGCACGACGAGCGGGGTGGCCCGGCCCGTGCTCCGCAGCGCGAGACCCGCGGTCGAACGGGCCGCGAACCCCTTGACCACCGAACCCAACGGCGACGGGTCCTCGTACGGGTACGCACCCACCGCCACCGCCGTGCCGACGAGGGCGAGCAGCGCGAAGTACGCACGGTGACGCCACCGGGTGAACCCCGCGCACAGGAGTGCGAGCGTCGGGAGCGCGAACGAGACCGCGAGGTGCCCCACGCTCTGCGTGTACGGCAGGGCCGACTCGATCCAGGGACCGATCTTGTCCTGACCGTAGAAGAACCAGTAGCCCAAGCCTCGCAGCACCTCGGGGGCGGTCGAGGTCCGTGCGACCGTGCTGATCGTCTCGGTGTAGCGGAGGATGTCGATGCCATACCGACCCTGCGCCCACAGCCCTGCGAGCCACCACGAGGACGCGACCAGCGTGAGGAGCGCGATCCGCCCGAGCGCACCGAGCATGCGTCGCAGCGACGCCTCCCGGGAGCCCCAGACCGCCCAAGGTAGCCACAGCAACGGCGCGAGCCCGGCGAACACGAGCGCCGTCGCGTTCACCCCGCCCACGACCTGCACGGTGAGCGCGAAGAGGGCCGGGTACCGCCACCCGCCCCGCCGGAGCGCCCGGACCGTGAACGCGAGCATCCAGGGCAGCCCCGCCCACGGCAGCAGGATCACCGAGATCCGGGCGGCGTAGTCGAGCAGGTAGGGGCTCAGCATGAACGCGAGCACCCCGACCGGCACGCCGACGCCGCGCACACCGAGCGTCCGGAGCAGGTACCGCATGCCGAGGCCTGCGAGCAGGATGATCGAGCCGAGCCAGAGGCGCTGGGTCACCCAGTCCGGCAGACCCACGGCCTGCCCGAGCCAGAAGAATGGACCCATCGGGAACAGGTACCCGATGTTCTGGTGGGTGACCGTCCCGAGTCCGATGTTCGGGTCCCACATGCTCCAGGCCCGACCCAGCAGCCGGCTCGGATCCAAGGTCAGGTAGGTCTTCGTGTCGGCCGCGACCCGACCCGGGGACGAGCGGAGCACCGGGACGTACGCGAGGAGCGCGAGGAGCGCATACCCGGCCGCCGACACCCACCCCGAGTACCGGGGACCGGGAGTGGGGCCACCGTCGACGTCCGGCTCAGGGCAGCGGCGCGATGGCTTCGGCACGACCCGGAAACCTACTCCGGGCCAAGGGAAACGCTCGGTCAGGGCCGGCGGCGTCGCCGCATGGCCTCGGCCGCCAGCACCTCGAGGGTGCCGAACGCGGTGTTCTCCCAGGTGAAGCGCTGCGCATGCTCGAGTGCTCCGGCCGTGAGGCGGCGACGGAGCGCCTCGTCTCCCACGACACGGCCGAGCGCAGCAGCGAGTTCCTCGCGGTTGGCCCCGAGGAGACCGCTCACGCCTTCGCTGAGCGCGTCCTCATGACCCGAGATGCGCGTGGCGACCGCCGGGGTCCCACAGGCTGCGGCCTCGGTGAGCGTCATGCCCCACCCCTCCCGCGCGCTGGCACTCGCCAGCACCCAGGCCCGCCGGTAGAGCGAGATGAGCTCATCGTCGTCGACCCGTCCCGCCAGCGTGATCCAGTCTTCGGCCCCGTACGCGTGGATCTGCGCCTCGATCTCCTCGCGTCGGTAGCCCTCGCCCACGATCACCGCCTCGAGGTCCGGGTGCTGGGCGCGCACGTCGGCGAGGACGTCGACGAGGAGGTCGAACCGCTTCACCGGGACGAGCCGGCCCACCGCCACCACGAGGGGGCGTTCCGACTTCACCCCACCGGGCGAGAATTTCGAGTCGATGCCGGGCGGCACGACGTGGACCATGCGGTCCTTGAACCCGAGATCGTCGACGAGTTCGTGCTTCGAGGAGTTCGACAGGGTCACGATCGGCGTCCGCCGGTAGAACTTCGGTGCGATCGTCGACTCGAGCGTACGTCCGACGCCCGCGATCCGCGGGGGCAGCGTCATGTTCCACATGTCCGCGTGCACGTGGTGCAGCCAGGTGACGTGCGGGGTGCGGGCCCAGACCGGAGACATGAACGGCATGC
>JBJTQX010000057.1:0-20049 GCA_046075855.1 Actinomycetes bacterium | reverse complement strand
GTCGAGGATCCGGGCCTGCGGGCCGGGGCGGTGGAGGAGATGCTGCGGTGGGCCTCGAGCACGGCCTACAACCGTCGGACGGCCTCGACCGAGGTCGAGGTGGGCGGCCAGCAGATCCGGGCGGGGGAGAAGGTGACCCTGTGGTGGTCCTCGGCGAACCGGGACGAGGTGGAGTTCGTCGATCCCTTCCGGTTCGACCTGCGGCGCAGCCCCAACCGCCACCTCGCCTTCGGCCACGGCGCCCACTTCTGCCTCGGGGCCGGGCTGGCCCGCCTCGAGGTGCGCCTCGTCCTCGATGCCGTCCTGGACCGGATCGCGGCGATCGAGCCCGTGGGTCCGGTCGAGTGGGTCCGGTCGAACAAGCACACCGGGGTGCGCCACGCCCCGGTCGTGCTCCGACCCCACTGACCACACCCGTCACGCGGCCCGAGCGGAGTGCGGGAAATCCCTCGGAAATGGCAGGGAAATCCACGCGCGCGGGCCGCGCGGGTGCCATGCTGCGCACTCACCGACCCCACCAATGGAGGAAGCAAGTGAACCGACGGGAACTCGTCCTCGCCGTTGCCGAGCGCACCGGTAGCGACCGCAAGACCGCAGACGCCGCCGTGGCGGCCGTGACGGACAGCATCGTCGCCGCCGTGACCAAGGGCGACATCGTCACCATCAGCGGCTTCGCCAAGTTCAGCCGCCGCGTGAAGCCCGCCACCAAGGCGCGCAAGGGCACCAACCCGTTCACGGGTGAGGAGATGATGTTCAAGGCCAAGCCCGCGTCGAAGACCGTCAAGGTCGCGCCGCTCAAGGCCTTCAAGGACACGGTCGCCTCGGGCAAGGTGCCTGCGGCTCCGAAGCCTGCGGCGAAGAAGGCCGCGGCCAAGAAGGCTCCGGCGAAGAAGGCCGCGGCCAAGAAGACCGTGAAGAAGGCTGCGCCGAAGAAGACCGCGAAGAAGGCGGCGAAGCGCCGCTGACCGCCGCGCCGGTCACGCGACCGGCACTGCGTTCCAGAACGTGCATGAGGGGAGGCCTCCGGGCCTCCCCTCATCGCGTCGGCGTGCGAGGATGCGCCCATGGGACTCCTCGACGGACAACGGGCGGTCGTGACGGGCGGTGCCGCGGGCATCGGCCGGGCCACGGTGGAGCGCTTCGCCGCGGAGGGCGCGACGGTCGCCGTGCTCGACGTGGATGCCGACGGAGCGGCGGCGGTGGCCGCGGCGGTGGGCGGCGTCGCGGTGGTGGCCGACGTGGCCGACGCGGAGGCCTGCGCGGCCGGCATCGCACGCGCGGCCGAGGCGCTCGGCGGCCTGTCGATCCTCGTGAACAACGCGGGGGTGGGCGCGGCGATGCCGCTGCACCTCTACGGCGACCGGGACTGGTCGCGCATCGTCGGGGTCAACCTCGACGGCACCTTCTTCGCGACCCGGGCCGCAGTGCCGCTGCTCAAGGAGTCGAAGGGCTGCATCGTGAACGTCGCGTCGCTCACGGGTGTGCGACCGACCCGCTTCGAGGCGCCCTACTCGGCCGCGAAGGCCGGGGTGATCTCGCTCACCATGGCCGCGGCGCTCGAGTACGCCCCGGACATCCGGGTGAACTGCGTATCGCCCGGGTTCATCGACACGAACCTCACCGCGATCGTGCTGGCCGACGACGAGCGGCGCACCGTGGTCGAGGAGGCGACGCCGCTCGAGCGGGTCGGCACGGCCGAGGACGTGGCGAACGTGATCACCTTCCTGGCCTCCGCGCAGGCCGCCTACGTCACCGGGCAGAACATCGTCGTGGACGGTGGCTCGGCCCTCCCGAACACCCAGGCCGACGCGATCCTCCAGTCGTTCGTGGGCCGGAAGCGCTCCTGATGCGCATTGGTTCGCACGTCCTCGTGACGGGGGCGACGGGTCAGGTGGCGTTCGGCGTGGCCCTCGGGCTCGCTGCGGAGCACCGGGTGACCGCGATCGCCCGGTTCCGTGACGCCGGGAAGCGTGCGGCGCTCGAGGCGGCGGGCATCGACTGCATCGAGGTCGACCTCGCCCGACCCGACCTCTCCGTGGTGCCCCGTGAGGTCGACCACCTCGCGAACTTCGCGGTGGTGAAGAGCGGCCGGTGGGACCTCGACCTCAACGCGAACGCCGAGGCCCTCGGCCTGCTGCTCGAGCACGTGCGCCCGGGCTCGTTGCTGCACTGCTCCTCGACCGGCGTGTACCAACCCGCAGGCGCGCACCGGCTCGCCGAGACCGACGCGCTCGGTGACAACCACCGACCGATCATGGAGACCTACTCGATCTCGAAGATCGCGGCCGAGGTGGTGGCCCGCTACGGCGCGCGGCAGTGGGGGATCCCCACGACCATCGCCCGCCTCAACGTGCCCTACGGCGACGAGGGGGGCTGGCCGGCCTTCCACCTTGGGATGCTGCGGGCCGGGAAGCCGGTGCCGGTGCACCCGGACCGACCGAACCTCTTCAACCCGATCCACCACGACGACATCGTGCGGATGGTGCCGGCGCTCCTCGACGTCGCGTCGACGCCGGCGACGATCGTGAACTGGGGCGGCACCGAGCAGGTGGCGCTCGAGGCGTGGTGCGAGGTGCTGGCCGAGGCGGCCGGGGTCGAGGCCCGGTTCGTCGAGACCGAGGCGACGATCGGTGGTGTCACCATCGACACGACCCGCATGGTCGACCTCGTCGGTCCGACCACGGTCGACTGGCGCGACGGCATGCGCCGCCTCGTCGCCGCGCACCCGGCCTGAGGGATCAGACGGCGCGCGGGCGGATGCCGTAGCTGGCCCGCACCGCGTCGATCGGTGTGTCGATGAGTGTGAGGTGGTCGCCCACGCCGAAGTCCTGCGAGCACGCAGTGCCGCGGGCGAACGCGTCCGCGAGTTCCTCGGGCGCGCCAGCGCGGCCGAGCGCGCCCACCACCGGCTCGATGTCGGGGAACGGAAGTGCGCCGGCCTCGCTGAGCAGGAGCGCCGCCATGAGCGACGAGAAGTGCTGCTCGAACCCCGAGGCCGCCAGCAGCATCGCCTGGAGTGCGATCTCGTCGGGTGGCGACGTGTCGTACCCGGCGATCACGTGGGTGATGTCGTGGGTGAGCAGGCTCAGCCCGGCCGGACCGTCGCCGGTGCCCGGGATCGGGAAGCCCCACCGCTCGTAGAACGCGACGACCTCAGCCCCGAGCGTGCCCGGTACACACGAGCGCATCCGGTCGAACACCTCGATCGCCGCCTCGGCCTCGTGGTCGGTGCCGATGACCCCCTTGAAGGCGGGTTCGTGCCGCGGGGTGTCGGCCAGGCGCCCGTAGTCGGCGAGCACGCGATCGATCGAGCCCGCCAGTACGTCGTGGGCCGCTTCGAGCCAGCCTCCCTCGGCCCCGAGCGCACGTGCGTAGGCCTCGGTGCGCTCGGCCTGGGCCGGATCGGCGGGGTGGCGGCAGAGCTCGACGACGATGAGCAGGTCGATGACCCGCGTGCGGTCGGGCGCGGGGACGGACGCCGCCAGCTCCTCGGGGTCGATCGGCTCGAGCGCATCGACGGAGGCGTCGAGGCCGAGGTACCCGTGGATGAGGCACTCGATGACCCGGTGCTGTTCCTCCGTCGGGCCCGAGCCCACGGTGGCGGCACCGAGGAGGCCGCGGGCGATGGCGAGGTCAGCGGTCATGGGTGCGGACGGTAGTGGAACCGAGCGGTCCGATCAGTCGCGCTCGTAGCGCCAGCCGGAGTCGAGCATCCAGAGGCGGTGGCGCGGGCCCGCTGCGGTCGCATCGCCCGACTCGTAGCCGGCATCGCCGTGCCACATCGCGACGACGCCGCCCTCGGCGCTGAGGGCGGCCCGGGTCGTGAAGTGCTCGGGCGTGTTCGCGGCGGCGTCCGCGAGCGCGCCGTCCACGTCGGCGTGGGCGGCGAGGCCGTGCAGGGTCACCCAGGTGGGCGGGGCGAGCTCGACCTCGCCGGCGTCACGCCGTTCGAGCACCTCGCCGGGTCGGGCCCAGGTGTGGTCGGTGATCTCGCCGCCGTCCACGGTCACCGTGCCGCTCGGGGCGGGCGCGAGGAAGAACCAGGTCGCGAACCGCTTCGGGGTCTGGGGCGGCGGTTCCCAGTGGGCGAGGGTGACGAGGGAATCCGGGTCGACGGTGAGGTCGGCCTCCTCGGCGGCCTCGCGCACCGCAGCCCGTCGCGCGGCTCCGTGGGTGTCCTCGGGTTCGAGGCCCTCACGGTCGGGGTCGTCGACCCGACCGCCGGGGAACACCCAGAGGCCGCCCGCGAACGAGAGCTTCGAGGCGCGTCGCAGCATGAGGGTCTCGAGCCCGTCGGCCGTGTCGCGCAGCACGATGACGGTCGCCGCGGCCACCGCGGGCTGGGGCTCGCCGATGCGACCGCCCTGGGCGGCCCACCGCTCGAACCGGCGACGCTCACCCGCGCTCGGGTCGACCGGCCCGAGGCCGCGACCCGGCGCACCCCCGTCGGCCTCGTTCACATCGAGGTGATGACGCTGCGCAGCACCTCGCCGCGCTGCATCGCCCCGAACGCGTCGTTGACGCCGTCGAGCGCGATGGTCTGCGACACCATGGACCCGACGTCGAGGCGTCCGGTCTCGATGAGCGAGATGAACCGCGGGAAGTCGCGGCGCACCTGGGCCGAGCCGTACACGCAGCCGTGGAGGTGCTTCTCGTCGTAGAACAGCGGGAAGCCGGGCAGGGTGACGGCCGAGTCGGCCCGGGGCATGCCGACGACCACGACGTGTCCGCCGCGCCGGGCGGTCATGTAGGCCTGCACGATGGTCTCGGGGAGGCCGATCACCTCGAACGCGTAGTCGACCCCGATGCCGCCGGTGGCGGCCATGACCTGGGCGGTGGGGTCGCCGTCGGCGGGGTCGATGAGGTCGGTCGCGCCGAACGCTGCGGCCGAGGTGCGCTTGAGCGCCACCGGGTCGATGGCGAAGATGCGGGACGCCCCGGCGATGCGGGCGCCCTGGATCACGGCCTGGCCGACGCCGCCGCAGCCGATGACGGCCACGGTGCTGCCGGGGCGCACCTGCGCGGTGTTGAGGGCCGCACCGACACCGGTGGTGACGCCGCAGCCGATGAGGGCGAGCTGCTCGTCGGGCAGGTCGGTCTCGACCTTCACCATCGAGGCCTCGTTGGCGAGCACCTGCTCCGCGAACGTGCCGAGTCCGGTGACGCCCGCGCACGGCGTGCCGTCGTGGCGGTGCGCCTTCGGGGCGAGGCTGAGCTCGAACATCCGGCCGCAGAGGTTCGACTGGTCGTTGAGGCACCAGAAGCAGGTGCCGCACGCGGGGACGAACGAGGCGACGACGCGGTCGCCGACCTTCACGCGGGTGACCTCGCTGCCGATCCACTCGACGACGCCGGCCCCCTCGTGGCCGAGGATGGCCGGGGGCGGGAACGGGACGGTGCCGTTCATGAACGACAGGTCCGAGTGGCACACGCCGCTCGCGCCGATGTTCACGATGACGTCGGACGGGCCGGGCTCGGCGAGCGTGACGTCCTCGATGACGAGCGGCTGGTCGACCTCGGTGAAGATCGCGGCGCGCATCTGGTCCCCCCTGGAGTGTGGGCCCCACCGTCCGGCGGAGCGGGCGGCGCCAACCTAGCCCCGCGCGATCGCCCCGGTCACTCGATGCCGGCGGCCCGCCGAGCCTTGAGGTAGCGCCCGACCATCACGCCGAACTCGTTGGGGTTGTAGATGTCCTCCTCGTAGGACCACAGCCCGTCGCCGGCGTAGTGGAGCATCGTCCAGTTGATCTCCTGGTAGACCTCGCCGTCGCCGAGCGGGGAGAAGCGGTTCCAGATGGCGCAGAGCAGCCAGCCCCGCTCCTCGTCGACCATGACCCACTCGTGCGGGAACTCGGTCATCTCGTTGTTGGGGAACTCGGCCATCGTGGTGGTGATCCACTCGAGGATGGCGGCCCGCCCGGAGAAGTGCCCGTAGTGGTGCTCGTAGTAGGTGGCGTCCTCGGTGAAGCACTCCGACCACGGCACCCAGTCTCCGGTGGCTCCGCCGTGCGCGGCGGCGGCACCGAAGCGCTCGAAGGCCTTGAGCATCTCGTCGCGGCTGTAGGCCATGGTTCCCCCCGGTCGGCGAGCCGGCGGTCGCCGGGCGAGGGCAGGCTAGGCGCGGGTCAGGTGAGCTCGCCGACGAACCGGTAGCCGACGCCGCGCACCGTGTGCAGGAACCGTGGGGCCTTCGGGTCGTCGCCGAGCTTGCGGCGCAGGGATGACATGTGGACGTCGAGCACGTGGTCGTCGCTGAACCACTCGCCGCCCCAGAGGTTCTGCACGAGGGTCTCGCGGGACACGACGACCCGCGGGCTCGCGCTCAGCAGGTCGAGGAGGTTGAACTCGGTCCGGGTCAGGTCGATGGGGCTGCCGTCGACCGTCACCTCGCGGGCGCCGGGATCGATGCGGAGCGCGCCGAACTCCCGCACGGGGGCGACACCGCCGTCGCCGCGGGGACGCCGAAGCATGGCCCGCGCCCGGGCCACGAGCTCACGGGGGGAGAAGGGCTTCGTGACGTAGTCGTCGGCCCCGATCCGCAGCCCGACGAGCTTGTCGGTCTCCTCGGCCTTGGCGGTGAGCATGATGATGTAGGCGTTCGTGAACTCCCGCAGACGGCGGCAGGTCTCGAGCCCGTCGATGCCCGGCATCATGAGGTCGAGCACCACGAGGTCGGGTCCGTCGGCGCGGGCGGTCTCGACGGCGCTGGTGCCGTCGGCGGCCTCGGCGACCTCGAACCCGTCCCGGCGGAGCGCGCTGGCCACGAGGTGGAGGATCTCCGGGGAGTCGTCCACGACGAGGGCCTTGGGGGAGCGTTCGGTCACGGCCGGTGATGTTACGCGCGACCCGCCGTTCGGTGGAGCCGCCGCTGATCCGGGTCTGACCGTTCCCTGAGGGTCGGCCACGGGGCGTCGGCCCGTACGATCGGGCCCGTGACGAGGATCCGAGCCCTGCGGGTGCACGAACTGGGCGAACCGGAGGCGGTCCTGCGGACCGAGTCGATCGAGGCGCCCGAGCCCGGACGGGGCGCGGTGCAGGTCGAGGTGGCGGCGGGCGCGCTCAACTTCCCGGACGTCCTCATCTGCCGGGGCGGGTACCAGGTGCGACCCCCGCTGCCGTTCACCCCGGGGGCCGAGGTGGCGGGTCGGGTGCTGGCGGTCGGCGAGGGCGTGGACCCGGCGCTCGTGGGGCGACGGGTCATCGCGGTGCCGGACTTCGGCCCCGGCGGGTTCACGGAGATCACGGTCGCCCGCGCGTCCCAGGTGTTCCCGATCCCCGACACGATGCCCGACGTCGAGGCCGCGGCCCTGCACGTCACCTACCAGACCGGGCACCTCGCGCTGCACCGACGCGCGGCCATCCGGCCGGGGGAGACGCTGCTCGTGCACGCGGGGGCCGGCGGCGTCGGCTCGGCGGCGATCCAGCTCGGGCTGGCGGCCGGCGCCCGGGTGCTGGCCACCGCGGGCGGTCCCGAGAAGGTCGCGATGCTGCGCGACCTCGGTGTCGAGGTCGCGATCGACTACCGGGCCGAGGACTTCGTCGAGGTCGTGAAGGCGGCGACCGGTGGTGCGGGGGCCGACGTGATCTTCGATCCGGTCGGCGGCGACACCTTCGACCGATCGCGCAAGTGCATCGCGTTCGAGGGGCGCCTCCTCGTCATCGGGTTCACGAGCGGCCGCATCCCCGAGGCACCGGCGAACCACGCGCTCGTGAAGAACTACTCGGTGGTCGGCGTGCACTGGGGCCTCTACAACACGAAGCAGCCCGAGCGGATCCGGGAGATCCACGGCGACCTCGTGGACCTCCACGCCCGCGGGGCGATCCGCCCGCTCGTCCACGAGGTCATCACCCTCGACGAGGTGCCGGCGGCGCTGACCCGGCTGGCCTCCCGGGGCACGACGGGCAAGGTGGTCTGGGCCCGCTGAGCCCGTCGGCCGGGCCCACACCCGCAAGGGTTCGCCCGCGGACCGGCCGATCGGGCAGCATGGATGCCTCCTATGGCCACGACGTCCGCCCGCCTCATCCCCGACGGTGACCAGCACGAGCTGCTCGCCGCGACCCTCGAGCGCCTCAACAAGGCGTGCAACGCCGCCCGGGTGCGGGCGCTCGAGCAGGGCGTGAAGGGCGGGGCCGAGCTGCGGGCCATCGTGAAGGAGGAGCTCGAGCGCTTCAAGATGCCGGCGGCCTACAACGCGCCCGGGACGGCGCGGGTCGCGGCCTCGCTCACGAAGCAGAAGTTCGGGACCTACCAGTCGGTGACCCTCCCGCCGGCCGCGGTGAAGTGGTCGGGCACCGACCGGGTGAGCCTGCCGACCGCCTCGGGTCGGCGCACCGTGCGGGTCTACGTGGAGCGCTCCCAGGGCGCGCTGCGGCACCCGCTCGACGGTCGCCCCACCACGCTCGTCTTCCGCAACGGCGAGTTCGAGCTCCTCGACGCGTCGGCCGACGACGCCGACTGACCCGACGGTGGGCTCGCTCCTCGTCGTCCGGCACGGACAGTCGACCTGGAACGCCGACGGGCGCTGGCAGGGCCGGGCCGACCCGCCGCTCACCCCGCTCGGTGAGGCGCAGGCCGCCGACGCGGCCCTCCACGTCGGTGCGATCGACGAGGTGTGGAGCTCCGACCTCGAACGGGCCCGGCGCACCGCCGAGATCGTGGCCGCCGCCCTCGGGCTCGGCGCCTCCGTGGACCCGCGCCTCGCCGAACGGGACGCCGGGGCCTGGGAGGGCCTCACCCGGGACGAGATCGAGGCGGGCTGGCCGGGCTGGCTGGCCGAGCACCGCCGCCCCGAGGGCTTCGAGCCCGATGAGGCCGTGGCGGCCCGGGGGATCGAGGTGCTCACCGAGCTGGCCGCCCGCCCCGGCCGCCTGCTCGTGGTGAGTCACAGCGGGGTCATCCGGGCGGTCGAGCGGTCGCTGGCCTCCACGGCCGGGCAGCTCGCCAACCTCGGCGGGGTGGAGTTCCACCTTGACGACGACGGGCGCCTCACGGTCGGGGAACGGGTCCTGCTCCTCGGCGTCGGCGAGGTCGAGGTGACCGTCCCCAAGCAGATCTGAGGTCGCCGCACCGCCCCTTGGGTCCGACCCCGATCGGTCCCTAGAATGTGAGGCTCCCCCAAATCGGGGGAACGCGACACCGACCGACCCATGACCGACGATCCCCGCCTCCAGGACCCCGAGTTCGCGGCCGAGCAGGCCTTCCTCGACCGGGTCTACGCGCGCCTCGACGGCATGCGGGCCTCGGCGAACCGGGTGGCCGAGGCCTACGGCGACGTGGGCCGCGGCGGGACCCACCAGGCCCGGCTCGAACGCGACATCGCGCTCGAGACGACCACCCGGCGCCTCGCCGTGCTCGACATCGGCAACGCGCCGCTCGCCTTCGGCCGACTCGACCGCGCGGTCGGCGGTGACCCGCTCTACGTGGGCCGCCTCGCGGTGGACGACGACGCGGGCGACCCGCTCGTCATCGACTGGCGGGCGCCGATCGCCGAGCCGTTTTACCGGGCCACGCCGCTCGACCCGATGGGGGTGCTGCGCCGACGCCACCTCATGACCCGCAACGGCCGGGAGCTCGTCGGGCTCGACGACGAGGTGTTCGATCCGGACCGGGCCGATGCGGTCGGGCTCACCGTGAAGGGGGAGGGCGCGCTCATGCGGGCCCTCGAGCGCGAGCGCACCGGACGCATGGCCGACATCGTCGCGACCATCCAGTCCGAGCAGGACGCGGCGGTGCGGGCCGAACTCCCGGGGGTGCTCGTCGTGTCGGGCGGCCCGGGCACCGGCAAGACCGCGGTGGCGCTCCACCGCGCCGCGTACCTCCTCTACACGCACCGCCGCCGCCTCGCGTCGCAGGGTGTGCTCGTCATCGGGCCGTCGACGGTGTTCCTGCGCTACATCGAGCAGGTGCTGCCGTCGCTCGGTGAGCACGAGGTGCAGCTCGCGACGATCACGAGCCTCAAGCCGACGCTCGACACGACCCACGCCGAGCCGTTCGCGACGGCCGCGCTCAAGGGCGACCTGCGCATGGCCCGCGTGCTGCGGCGCGCGCTCGACGACCGCGAGCGTCCGCCCCGCAGCGACGCCTACGTGGCCATCGACGGGCTGCGCATCGTGCTGCGGCGGGGCAAGGTGGCGGCCATCCTCGAGCGGGTGCGGCGTCGACGCGGTCCCCACAACGGCAAGCGGCTCGCGGTGCAGCGCGCCATCGTCGACCACCTCTACGGGCGGTACCGGGCCGCGCTCGTCGACGCGCACGATGGGGTGCTCGGCCACCACGAGGACCTCGACGACGGGGCGGGGCACGACGCGGCCGTGGCGGCGTCGCTGTCCCGTGGCGAGGCTCCGCCGCCCGAGTGGGAGGCCGAGGTGCGCGGGCGCATCCGCAACCACCCGGAGGTGCGCCGGGTGCTCGATCGTTGCTGGCCTGTCCTCAGCGGCGCCGACCTCGTGCACGACCTGTTCTCGTTCGAGCCCCTCGTGCGTTCGGCGGCCGAGGGCACCCTCGACGCGTCGGAGCAGGCGCTCCTCGTGCGGCCCCGGGCGGAGTCGCTGCGGGCGGTGCCGTGGACGGAGGCCGACGCGGCGCTCGTCGACGAGGCCGACGCCCTCGTCGGGCCGGTGGAGCTGGCCCGACCGCGGCGGTCCCGACGGCGCACCGCCGAGGAGCGCGAGCTGCTCGCGGCGGCGACCCGGGTGATCGAGGAGCACGGCATCGGGGCGTACACGACGGCCTCCGACGTGGTCGCGCGCTACCACGGTGGCGGGGACGCCGCGGTGGACGACGTGCCGGAGCTGCGCACCTTCGGCCACGTGGTGGTCGACGAGGCCCAGGACCTCACCCCGATGCAGTGGCGCATGCTCGCCCGACGCGCGCCGGGCGGTTCGCTCACGCTAGTCGGCGACTTCGATCAGGCCAGCCGGGCCGGCGCGGCCGGCGGCTGGGACGAGGTGCTCGGGCTCCTGCCGCGCCACGACGCGGCGCGCCGGGTCACGCTCTCGGTCAACTACCGCACCCCGGCCGAGATCATGGACCTCGCGAACCGCCTGCTCGCGGTCGTGGCGCCCGAGGTCGAACCGACCCGGGCCGTGCGCGAGACCGGCGAGGTGCCGAGGCTCGTGGAGGCCGCGGATCCGTGGACCGCGGCGATCGAGGAGACGCGGCGGGCCGCGGCCCTCGGCGGGTCCGTCGCGGTCATCGCGCCGGCCGCGGCCCGCGGCCCGATCACCGATGCGCTCGTCGATCTCGGCGCGCTGGCCGACGTGCCCGAGGTGCTCGACGCCCCGATCGCCGTCGTCGACCCGACCGCGGCCAAGGGCCTCGAGTTCGACCACGTCGTGGTCGTGGAACCGGTCGAGCTCGTCTCCGACGACCTTGCGGGCCTGCGGCTGCTCTACGTCAAGCTGAGCCGCGCCACCCGGAGCCTCACCGTCGTGCACTCGGGCCGGTTGCCCGAGGCCCTCGCGGCGGCGGTACCGGTGGGCGCGACCTGAGGGAGGCACCGATGACCAGCACCGACACCGACCTGCGGGCCGCGGACGTCGCCTGGGACCTCGAACCACTCGTGGACGGGCGGGGCGAGGCCGGGGTGGAGGCGCTCCTCGACGAGGCCGAGGCGCTCGTGGCGCGGATCGTCGAGCGGCGCGGCACGGTGGCGGGCCTCGACGCCGACGGCCTCGCCGCGCTCATGCACGACGTGGCCGCGCTCCACGAACGCATCGGCCGGGCCGGCTCCTACGCGGGCCTGCGTTTCGCCGAGGACACGGCGGACCCGACCCGTGGGGCCCTCGTGCAGCGCACCGAGACCCGCGCGGGGATGCTCGGGTCCGAGCTGGTCTTCGTGGAGCTCGAGTGGCTCGAGGTCGACGACGACCGGGCCGACGCCCTGCTCGCCGACGAGCGGCTGGCGTTCTGTGCACACCACCTGCGCACCGTGCGGGCCTCGCGGCCCCATCGCCTCGGCGAGGAGGCCGAGCAGGTCGACATCCAGCGCTCCCTCACCGGGGTGAGCGCGTGGGGTCGGCTCTTCGACGAGCTCACCTCGGCCATCCGCACCGACCTCGACGGGGAGGACGCACCCCTCGAGCTCGCGCTGTCCCGGCTCTCGCATCCGGAGCGTCCGGTGCGCGCCGCCGCGGCCGCCAAGGTCACGGCGGCGCTCGAACCGGGTCTGCGCACCCGGGCCTTCGTGTTCAACACGGTCATCGCCGACGGTGCGACCACCGACCGCCTGCGAGCGTTCCCGTCGTGGGTGTCGTCACGCAACCTCGCGAACGAGGCGTCGGACGCGAGCGTGCAGGCCCTCGTCGACGCCGTGGTCGCGCGCTACGACATTCCGCAGCGCTGGTATGCGCTCAAGGCACGCCTCCTCGGCGTGGAGCGCCTCGCGGACCACGACCGTTCGGCGTCGGTGGCGACCTCGGAGGTGCGCTTCGGCTGGAACGAGTCGCGCGAGCTCGTGCTCGATGCGTTCGCGTCGTACTCGCCCGACCTCGCGTCGGTGGCGGGCCGGTTCTTCGAGGAGGGCTGGATCGATGCGCCGCTGCGTCCCGCGAAGCGGGGCGGCGCGTTCTGCGCCTACACGGTGCCCGACGTCCACCCGTTCCTGCTGCTCAACTGGACCTCGACCCGGCGCGACGTGCTCACCCTCGCCCACGAGCTCGGCCACGGGCTCCACGCGTACCTCGCCCGGCACCAGGGCGTGTTCCACCAGAGCACCCCGCTCACGCTCGCCGAGACCGCGTCGGTGTTCGGGGAGACCGTGACCTTCGGTCGCATCCTCGAGGGCACCACGGATCCCGCCGAACGGCTCGCGCTCCTCGCCGAGAACATCGACGGTCAGGTGGCCACCGTGTTCCGGCAGGTCGCGATGAACCGCTTCGAGGACGCGGTCCACACCCACCACCGGGAGCGGGGCGAGCTGTCGGTCGAGGAGTTCGGCGAGCACTGGGCCGCGACCCAGACCGCCATGCTCGGCGACGCGGTCGAGGTGACCGAGGGCTACCGGACCTGGTGGTCCTACATCCCGCACTTCATCCACACGCCGGGCTACGTGTACGCGTACGCGTACGGGCAGCTGCTCGCGCTCAGCGTGTACCGCCGGTACCGGGAGCAGGGGGAGGCCTTCGTGCCCGCGTACCTCGAGATGCTCGCGGCCGGCGGGTCGATGCCGCCGGAGGCGCTCGGCCGGATCGTCGGCTGCGATCTGGCCGACCCGTCCTTCTGGGACGGCGGCCTCACGATCATCGACGAGCAGCTCCGCCTCACCGAGCAGGCCGCCCACGACGCCGGTCGCCTCTGAGGGGGCGCGGTCGGTCGGCTGTCGACCGCGGGCGGGGATCGCCGACGCGACCGGACGTCAGTAGTTGAAGACGAGCGCGCCGCCCTCGGCGAACTCGTACATCGACGGCGCGCCCTTGACCTCGGCTCCGGTGACCCACTCGGCCTCCTCGAGTCCGTGCGTCTTCACGCAGATGGGGCAGGCGAAGAAGCGGCCCCCACGCTCGACGTACTCCTCGTGGAGTGCGAGCACGGATGGGGCGCCGGGTACCTCGACCTGTGCGGCGAAGCCCTCGGTCGCGACGTGCACCCCGTCCTTGGTGAGCCACATGAGCACCTGCTTGTCCTTGCGCAACGCCTCCACGCCGAGCAGGTAGCAGATGAGCACCGACTCCGGGTCGTCGAGTGCGTGGGTCAATCCGATCACGACCTTGTCGTCCGTTGCCACGGTGTTCTCCTCAGGTTGGGGACCGGTCTGCCTCGAAACCGGTGCAGAGCAGGTCGATGGCTTCGATGCGTTCGCTCCCGTCCATCACCGCGTACTGCTCGATGATGTGCCAACCCTCGCCGTCCTCGAACGGGGCGGGCTGCACGCGGAACCGCCAGGAGAGGCTGAGGCGCCCGGCGACCTCGGTGATGCTGGTCGCGACGACTTCGAACTCCTCGGCCTCGCCGAACCACGAGAGGAACGCGGCCGTGATGGCTCCCGGACCGGTGTATTCCCGGTACCCGGACGGGAGCAGCGCGCGCATGCGGACATCGGGGGTCAGGGACGCCTCGATCCGTGCTCGGTCCCGGGCGGTGAGCGCGTCGAGGAACACCTGCGCGGGCGCGGTGCGGGGCGACCCGGAACGGTTCGCCGCACCGTCGGGTGCTCGGGAGTCGGCCATGCCGAGGACCCTACCGTCCTCGGAGGAACGTCGCCCGATCCCGGCCGGGTGGTATCGCCGGGTCATGCGAGCGCCCATCGGTAGGTCATTGGCTGGCCCGAGACCGCGCGGATCAGAAGCGTGCGAGCTCCTCGGCGAGGAGGTCGAGGCCGAGTGGGCCGAGGTCGAGCGCGTACGCGTGCCAGGCCCGCAGGTCGAACTCGGCGCCGTGGCGGCGGCGGGCGTCGGCCCGGGCGTCGAGCCACACGCGCTCGCCGAGCTTGTACGAGATGGCCTGACCGGGCTCGCCGAGGTAGCGGTCGACCTCGAACCCGAGTTGGTGCGGCGGCAGGTGCGCGTGCTCGTCGGCGAAGCGCAGCCCGAGGGCCGGGGTCCACACCTCGCCGCCGATCCCGGGCTCGGTCGCGGGCACGCGCAGCTCGAGGTGCATCCCGATGTCGATGATCACCCGCACCGCGCGCAGGGCGTGCGCCCGCAGCATGCCGAGCTCGTGCGCCGGCTCGGCGAGGTACCCGAGCTCACCCATGAGCCGCTCGGCGTAGAGGGCCCAGCCCTCGCCGTGGCCCGAGTTCCATCCGATGGTGCGTTGGAACCGGGTGAGCGCGTCACCGAGGTCGACCACGAGTCCGCACTGCAGGTGGTGGCCGGGCACGCCCTCGTGGTAGCAGGTCGACACCTCGCCCCAGGTGGGGAAGCGGTTCATGCCCTGGGTCGGGTACCAGGTGCGGCCCGGGCGGGAGAAGTCCTCGGAGGGCACGGTGTAGTACATCGCCGCGCCGCCGCCGGGCGGGGCGATCATGGCCTCGACGCGGCGCACCCGTTCGGGGATGTCGAAGTGGCGACCGTGCAGCTCGGACACGGATCGGTCGAGGAGGTCCTGCAGCCAGGCCCTGAACGCGTCCTCGCCCTCGATGGATCCGGCCGGGTCGGCGTCGAGGTGGGCCATCGTCTCGTCGATGGACGCGCCGGGAAGGATGCTCGCGCACACCGCGCGCATGGCGTCCTCGATCCGGTGCAGCTCCTCCCAGCCCCACGCGTACGCCTCGTCGAGGTCGTGCGCGGTGCCGTTGTAGTACTGCGACCAGGCTTCGTAGCGGTCCGTACCGACCGCGTCGTGCGGGTCGGCGTCGGGCAGGTAGGTGCGTTCGAGGTACTCCACGGTCTCGGCGAACGCAGCGCTCGCCGCGTCGGCACCCGCAGCCAGCGCCGCGCGCAGCGACGGGTCCCCGGCCCGGCCGACCGACCACGCGTCGTACCCGGCGACGAGTCGGGTGAAGAACGGCTGCGTCCCCTCGAGCCCGGCCCAGGCGGCAGCCTGCCGCGCCACCCCGGCCGCCTGCCGCCGGGCCGCGACGATCCGGCGGGCCCGTCCCTCCTCGAGCGCCGCGCGGGCCGAGGCGAGCGAGGCCGGGACCTCCCCGAGCCGCAGCGCGACGGCCTCCCAGTCGTCACGGTCCTCGCGGGCCATGGCGTCGAAGACCATCCGCGTCTCCTGGATCGGCCCGCCCAGCACCGAGAGGGCCCGGAACCCTTCGCCGAGCTCCTCGAGGGCCAGTTGGGCGCCGAGCCGTTCGGCGAGGTACTCGGCGGCCACTCGGTCCCGCTCGTTCGCGGGTTCCGCCTCGAGCACGGCCCGACGGGTGGCCCGGGCGAGGTCGGATCGGGCCGCGATCCCGTCGGGGGAGTGGTCGGTGAGCCGGGTCGAGTGCTCGTCGATGCCGGCCTGGGTGGCCCCGGTCGGGTCGAGCGCGGCGTACGTCGCGACGTAGCCGTCGGCGATCTCGTGGATGCGGGTCATCCCCACCCGCAACCTCCGGATCGTGGTCGGGTGGGAGCATCCTAGGTCGCTCGGGTACGGGTCGGATCGGGGCTGCGTCGGTACCATCGCCGCGTCACGAGGAGCGCCGACCCCGGTCGGCCCGGAGCAGCCGGTGGCCCGTGGCGGGACCACCCGGGAGGAACCATGGCCACCGACGCGGGCAAGCCCACGCGGACCGAGACGGACTCGATGGGGCCCATCGAGGTCGCGAGCGACCGGTACTGGGGCGCACAGACCGAGCGTTCCCTCCACCACTTCTCCATCGCCGACGACCACATGCCGAAGGCGGTGATCCGGTCGATGGCCGTGCTCAAGCGCGCCGCGGCCACGGTGAACCGTGACCTCGGGAAGATGGATGCGGCCAAGGCCGACCTCATCACGGCGGCGGCCGACGAGGTCATCGCGGGCAGCCTGGACGAGCACTTCCCGCTCTACGTCTGGCAGACCGGCTCGGGCACGCAGACGAACATGAACGTCAACGAGGTCATCTCGAACCGGGCGATCGAGATGGCCGGCGGCGAGCTCGGCTCGAAGACGCCGGTGCACCCGAACGACGACGTGAACATGTCGCAGTCCTCGAACGACACGTTCCCGACCGCCATGAACATCGCGGCCTACCAGGAGGTGAACGCACGCCTCCTGCCCTCGGTGCGGGCGCTGCGGGACGCGCTCGCCGCGAAGTCCACGGAGTTCGCGGACATCGTGAAGATCGGGCGCACGCACCTGCAGGACGCGGTGCCGATGACGCTCGGCCAGGAGTTCAGCGGCTACGTCGCCCAGCTCGACGCCGACCTGGCCCGCATCGAGTCGGTCCTCCCGGGCCTGCTGGCGCTGGCCATCGGGGGCACCGCGGTGGGCACCGGCATCAACACCCACCCCGAGTTCGCCGACCGGGCCGCGGCCGAGATCGCCCGGCTCACCGGCCTGCCCTTCACCTCCGCGGCCAACAAGTTCGCGGCGCTCGCGGCCCACGACGACCTCGTGTTCGCGCACGGCGCGATCCGGACGCTCGCGGTGTCCCTCATGAAGATCGCCAACGACATCCGGTGGCTGGGCTCCGGGCCGCGGGCGGGCATCGGCGAGCTCATGCTCCCCGAGAACGAGCCGGGCTCCTCGATCATGCCGGGCAAGGTGAACCCCACCCAGTCCGAGGCCATGACCATGGTGTGCGTGCAGGTGCTCGCCAACGACACGGCCGTGGGCACCGCAGGCTCCATGGGCAACTTCGAGCTCAACGTGTTCAAGCCGGTGATGATCTTCAACTTCCTGCACTCGGTCGACCTCCTCACCGACGCGTGCGCGGGCTTCCGGGAGTTCTGCGTGGTCGGCATCGAGCCGAACCGCGAGCAGATCGACCGGTACGTGCGCGAGTCGCTCATGCTCGTCACCGCCCTCAACCCGGTGATCGGCTACGACAACGCGGCGAAGATCGCCAAGAAGGCCCACCACGAGGGCACGAACCTCAAGGAGGCCGCAGTGGCCCTCGGGCTGCTGACCGCCGAGGAGTTCGACCAGTACCTCAAGCCCGAGGAGATGATCGGTCCGCGGTGAGCAGGGCCAGGTTCTCCTTCGCGGGCGCGCACGCCATCGTCACGGGCGGATCGGCCGGCATCGGACTCGCTGTGGCTGAGCGGCTCGCGGCCCGGGGCTGCGTGGTGTCGATCATCGCCCGGGATCCGCAGCGACTCGCCGCGGCCGCGGCCCGGGTGCCCGGTGCCGCCGTGGCCTCGGCCGACGTCACCGACCCGGTGGCCCTCGGTGCGGCGATCGATCGGCTCGTGGCCGATCGCGGACCCTGCGACCTGCTCGTGACGAGCGCGGGGGCCGCGCACCCCGGGTACTTCCTCGAGCTCGACGATGCGGTGTTCCGCGACCAGATGGAGCTCGACTACTTCGGCACGCTCCACGCGGTGCGGGCGGTGCTGCCCTCGATGGTCGAGCGCCGGTCGGGCACGGTGGTCGGCATCTCCTCGGACGCCGGGCTCATCGGGGTCTTCGGCTACACCGCGTACGGGGCGACGAAGTTCGCGGTGCGGGGCCTGCTCGACGCACTCCGGGCCGAGATGCGGCCCCACGGGGTGCGGGTGCTCTGCGCCTACCCGCCCGACACCGACACGCCGGGCTTCGCGGCGGAGAACCTGCTCAAGCCGGCGGAGACCGCGGCCATCTCGGCCGGCATCAAGCTGCGCTCGGCCGACGAGGTGGCGGCGTCCATCGTGCGGGGCATCGAGCGGGGCACCGTGGTCATCACCACCGACGTGCAGTCCGCGCTGCTCGCCCGCGTCGCGGGGTTGCTGCGTCCGGTGCTCGACCGGGTCATGGACCGTGCGGCGCGGCGTGCGTCAGGCGGGTGACGGCAGCTGCTGGCCGACCTCGAGCGGGTGGTGGCAGGCCACGAAGTGGTTCGGACGAACCTCCTGCATCTGCGGCTCGTCCTGCGCGCACTGCTCCGTCGCGAACGGGCAGCGCGTGCGGAACCGGCAACCCGAGGGCGGTGCGAGCGGGGAGGGGATCTCGCCGCCGACCCCGCCACGGCTCGCCGGGTCGACCGTCGGGTCGGGGACCGGGATCGCGCTGAGCAGGGCCGCGGTGTACGGGTGGGCCGGCGACGCGTAGAGGTCGTCGGGGTTCGCGACCTCGCAGAGCTTGCCGAGGTACATGACCGCGACCCGGTCACTCACGTTCTTCACGACCGCGAGGTCGTGCGCGATGAACACGAGGGTCAGCCCGTACCGGGCCTTCATGTCCTCGAGCAGGTTGAGGATCTGGGCCTGCACCGACACGTCGAGGGCTGAGACCGGTTCGTCGCAGATGATGACCTTGGGTTCGGTGGCCACGGCCCGGGCGATCGAGATGCGCTGGCACTGACCGCCGGAGAACTCGTGCGGGCGTCGGGGGCTGGCCGCGTCGGGGTCGATGCCGACGACCTCGAGCACCTCGCGCACCTTGGCGTCGCGGCTCTCCTCGTCGCCGATCTTCCAGATGTCGAGGCCCTCGCGCACGATCTTGCCCACCCGTCGGCGCGGGTTGAGCGAGGAGATCGGGTCCTGGAAGATCATCTGCAGGCGCGGGCGCGTGCGGCGGAGCTCCTCGCCGCGGAGCTGCGTGAGGTCGGTGTCGCCGAAGCACACGGCACCTGCGGTGGCCCGGTTGATCTGCATGATGGCTTTGCCGAGGGTCGAATTGCCGCAGCCCGACTCGCCGACGAGGCCGAGGGTCTCCCCCTCGCGCACGTCGATGCTGATGCCGGCGACCGCGCTCACCTTGAGCCCGGAACGCCCGACGGGGAACTCCACGACGAGGTCCTCGACCCGGAGGAGCGCGCCCTCGGGGGAGAGGTGGGCCGTGCCCGTGCCGGCCAGCAGGCGACCTCCGGCTTCTTCGTGATCTCCACCGGGAACCAGCAGCGGTACTGGTGGCCGTGCTCGTCGGGCTCGGTGAGCGGCGGGTCCTCGGTGCGGCACCGGTCCTGCGCGTACGTGCAGCGCGGGCTGAACTTGCAGCCGGCGGGCGGGGTGATGAGGTTCGGCGGCCGACCGCCGATGGTCTGGAGCCGGGTGTGGCTGGGGTCGCCGATCTTGGGGATCGAGGCGAGGAGGGCCTCGGTGTACGGATGCCGGAGGCTCGAGAACAGCACCTTCGTCGGTGCCTTCTCGACCACGCGCCCGGCGTACATCACCGCGATCTCGTCGGCCCGTCCGGCGACGACGCCGAGGTCGTGGGTCACGAGGATCATCGCCATGTAGCGCTCGCGCTGCTGGGCCTGGAGGAGGTCGAGGATCTGGGCCTGCACGGTCACGTCGAGCGCAGTGGTCGGCTCGTCGGCGAACAGGAGCTTCGGGCCGCAGGCGATCGCGATGGCGATCATCACCCGCTGGCGCATCCCGCCCGACATCTCGTGGGGGTACTGGCGGAGCCGGCGCTCGGGCTCGGGGATGCCCACCGAGGACAGCAGGGTGAGGGCGGTGTCGCGGGCGTGGTCCTTACTTCGTACTTTTCACTTAATACTTAATACTTAGTACTTAACACTCAATACTTAGTACTTACTACTTTGTATTCAATAC
>JBJTQX010000056.1:0-22423 GCA_046075855.1 Actinomycetes bacterium | reverse complement strand
GGGAGGGTGCATCGGCCCCGGCCACTGTTGCGGTGCCCGAGACCGGGAGGACCACAGAGCCGTCGGCGGTCGTCGTCGGCACCGTGACGAGCATGGCGATGCTCGGCAGGGCGGCCTCCGAACCGACGGCCACGTGGACGGTGGTCGAGGTCACGTCCGTCGTGTGGCGTCCGGACGCCGCACGAACGGCCGGAATCGACGCCACCACGTCGAGCGGCTCGTCCCCGTCGTTGCGCACCACCACGTTGTAGAGCACGTTCGCCCCGATGCGCACCGAATCGCTCGCGCAGGTGGCGGTGATCGTGAAGGCGGGATGTGCCAGCCGCGTGACGGAGACCACATCATCCACGACGTCCTGCGGGAAACCGAGCGGGTGCATCCGGACCGACGTGTGGTGCGTCAACGCACCCCTGTCTGATGGGCCGGTCATGACTTCGTAGTCGACGGAGCACGAACTGCCGGGAGCGAGCCAGGTGCTCGCAGTGCACGTGCTCGAGGCCAGTCGCACGCCACCTGCGGTCAGCGGGCCATCGGGTCCGAGGAGGTCTCCCGCAACGGCATCGGTCAGTTCGCCGCCGAGGAATGCCAGCGGCGGGCCGTCTGCCGATCCCACGTTCGTCACGGTGACTCGGCACCGAACGGATGCTCCCGCAATGACGACCGACGGGCAGTCCTCGGCGAGGTCTACCCCGGTCTGGAACAGCGCGATGCTCGCCGTGTCGGTGCTCGTCACGTCTGTCGCCGGATACCCATACGGGTGGAGGTGAGCGGTGACGGAGCTGGTGAGCGGGTCGGGATCGGCAGCGCCAACAGTCAGCGAGTAACTGCACGACCACGTCGCATCAGCGGCGAGGCCCCAGGTCGGGAACGCTGGGCACATGGTCTTGGTGCCGCGGGTGAGCGTGCCGTTGAGATCTCCGACCATCGAGTCCTCGACCGAGTCGAGGAGCAACACCGGACTGTCGGCCGAACTTGAGTTCCACACCGACACGGTGCAGCCGACGGAAGACCCGACAGTCGACACCGGGTCACACACCTTGGCGACGTCGACCGCAGGCTGGAAGAGGTCGACGGCGAGGATCCCTCGGGAGCCACCAGGGAGCACGATCACGAGATCGAGGAGGTGGCCGTCGGAGGCGAACACGTCGAAGCTGAATGCAGATGACGTGCCGCCTGCAGCGAACGACGCGCCGCCGAGGGACACGGTGGGCTCCTTCCAAGACGAGCGTCGAAGATTCGGCAGCGGCACGACGCCACAGCAGACGTAGTCGGTCCCGTTGACCAGGACCGATACACCGGAGATGTCGCCGCTCGACTCGACGGTGCACCCAACGCGTCCGACTACTCCGGAGCTATCGGGCTGGGCGGACACCGGAGTGGCGGGGCACTGGATGCCGAATGAGAAGTCGGAAATGGTTCCGGGGTCGATGATCCCGATCGTTGCCGCTCCCGCGCCGATCGGCTGGAGCACCAAGGCCGCAAGCACCGCGACACCAGCCCACCGGAGTCCCCGGAAGTTCCTGCCCACGGGTCGCATCATTGTGCGCAAGCAGCGCTCCTGCAACCGGTGGTGCAGTGGGCCGATGAGTGCGAGTCGCATCGCTGCGCCGGCCCTTGTGGTCGCAACGGCGGCAGCAATCGGTGCGACGGCCTGCTCTGGGGTCATCGCCTCGTGCGGCGCTTCGTCTTGACACCCGGCGCCCGGTCGCCGGTGGTGGTACCTGCGAGTTTCGCCAGCGAGTGACGTCGGCGGTCCATCGAGGTATGGGGCGCTGTTTCCCTCACCTACTGCCTGGGCTTTGGGGAGGACGCCTCCCCGCGTCGGGTATCGGATTTCGCCGGCGGGCGCTGCAGTCTCGTGATCGGAGGCCGGGTCGCTCGATGGGCAGCGTCAAGACCTCCTGACTGTGAACCTCAATCGCATAGGAAAAGGAGCGACCAATGACCTTCCGACGAGATCAACTCCAGCCGGGGACGACCGAGAGAGCGCCGTTGAGGCGTTTGCGGCGCGTCGCAGCATCTCTCGCTGCGGCGGTCGCCGTGGTGTCGGCGTACGCAGGTGCCGCAGCTGCACCTGCCTCGGCGGCCACGGCCCCCGTGGCGTCTTTGACCATCTACTCGGATGGGTCTGCGGTGGTAGCGAACAGCATCGGTGGCTGGATGGAAGGCCACGCATTCCTCGCCGTGAAGAACCTCTCGAGTAAGCCCATCACTGTCGGGCGCCTGACGGGGATCAAGCCAGCGGAAACGGTCACGCTGGGCACGTGGGGGAACAAGCCGGAGCACACGGGACTCTGGTACAACCTCGAGTCTTGGTTCGTCCACTCCGATGGAGCGTTCGGGGGTGCCGTATCGCTCTCCCGGACGCTCAGTGGTCAGGATCTCACGAACTTCAACTCGTTCGTGAGCCGCCACGACGCGTGGAACGTGATCAACAACTGCTCGACGTTCGCGAGCGAAGCGTGGAACGCGGTTTCTCCTGCTGCGACTGACCTCGACGCAGGGCTGCTCGACACTCCGACCTGGCTCGCCCTCTCGATCGCGGCCATGCCGGGCCACCAGGTTGGTGCGGCGGCCAACTTGCCGTGGACGAACCGTGGGGTGTGGTTCGGTGCCGGGTCGAAGAGTGCCCCGATCCGGAGCACGTCGTTCAGCGAGGCAGCGCCGAACGTGACGTTCGACGAGTTTGCGGTGGGCACTGCGGTTTCGAACCAGTACGCGCCGCAGGGGCTGGCATTCTCCGGCACCCCGGGACCGCTCATCGCCACGGACGGAGCGAACCCGACGTCGCCGGTGCTGTCTCCCGGACCGGGTTACTCAGGAGCGTTCGAGTTCGCGTTCGTGCAGCCGTCAAACCCTGGACGGACGACAACGGCGTCGGGCGTTGCATTCGACGTCGGCTACATGGACGCCGTCGGAGGTGCGACGGTGTCTTGGTACTCCGCGCAGGGGAAGCTGATCGGCCAGATGTCGACCCACGATTACGGAATCGTGAAGGTGAGGATCGACGCGGTGGTTGCTCGAGTCCGTGTCGACACCTCGACTGACCCGGCCGGGGCCGCAATCGACAATCTGGAGTTCACACTCCAGTAGTCGGGCTGAAGTCCGACCCTCCGTATGGTGGCCTTCGGCCGGGGCTCAGTGCCTCGGCCGAAGGCCACTGTCGTGGCAGGTGCGTACGTGGAATGCCGGGCGTCGAATGACCCGCTTTCTCTGCGAGGCGCTCCCCGTCGTGAGGCCTGGCTTAGGAGGCAGCGCGCCGCTGGTGTGGTGGTTGACCCGCAATGCGGCGGGTGCTGCGGGTATTGGAGCGACCGCACTGCGTGGGCGTTGGGAGTGTCTTGCCGTCGAACCGTTTCGTGCAGTGCTTCGGTGCGGAACGCTGCTTGGCGGCGACCAGCATCGCCGCGGGGGTTGTCTCACGGGCTACCGCTGCGTCTTGAGATCCGGCCACTCAGCGTGGTATCAAGGAGACTCTTGGGCAGGAGCGACGTTGTGCGGCAGCCTTATCTCGGAGGAAAGCGTCTTCTGGCGGTGGTGCTGGCTGCTGCCATGGTTGCTGGAGTTACTGGGCCATTCGTTGACGGCACTCTGTCGGCGGCCTCGCAGGGTTTGGCCGCGGGCGAGGCGGAACTCATCGCGCTGGATTCTCAGCGGGTTGACGGCGATGTCTCCCAGGGAGCGAGCGACCTCTCGACGGCAGCCGTATGCAGAGGGAGCAGAGTTCCGCTTCTCCTGCTCAACCTTGCGAACGGCCTGTACGTGGCAGATCAAGGCCATCATTGCGGGCCAACGTTTCAATGGAACACTGGAGAGTCCCAAACCGTTCCGGCGCCTGGCGTGTCAGGGATTTCCTCGGGCCGTCTCTACCTGAATGTTCTAGGCCTTGGAACACCCGGTCCTGGAGTCCGCATGCAGCCGGATGCATGCTGGCATTCCGAAGGAGGGTTGTTCTTCCGCTGGCAAGCAGTTGAACGCGTACTTCAGCAGGACAGTCTGGGGCAGCGCGCATTGATGGGCGGCCGCGCGTTGGATCCGGCGAATCCAGGCGCCGGCTACGCAGAGCAGCCGCGCAGATTGTTTGATTTCGCAGAGGTCGGCGAGCCCCCGGACTGCTCTCGCGTGATGGTCGGAACAGTACCGAATGACGTCACGCTGTTCGGTGACCTGTCCGGTGGCGTCGCATGCAGACGCTCGGAGCTTGGCTTTGACGTGGTCCTCCTCCGCAGGCGTCAACGAGACACCCTGCGCCCAGATCCGTTTGCGGTCAACCCTGCGTTGGAGGTGCAAGAAACTCGCGGAATCGGGACGGGGAGCGGTTGCATCGTCGCTCCAATTGGTGGCGAAGCGAAACAGCTGGCGGTCGGGCTCATCGACCTTGCTGGGACCACTGTGTTCCGCGTCGATGAAAGCGGTCTCAGCGACTTGCTGTTTGAGTCGCGTTGGTCAGAGACAGGACCTCTCCGCTGGATGTCTCAAAGCGGGAGCCGCGCCGTCTTCTTTACCGGCCCGATGTGTGCGGTTCCCGCCCCTGGAATCAGCTCCAGCGATACCTGTCGTCCTGAGCCGCCTGCCGATGCGCTTGCAGAGTGCTCGTGGTACGCCGTACAAGGAATGTTGTGCAACGGCAACCGCTATGAACTGCATGAGGGGGGTTCGGAGGCTACGGGTTGGTCGGGCCGCCCACCGACCTTTCGACTCGTCGACCGAGAAGTCGTTGGGCCACTGGATACTCAGGGCGTCCTCATCGCAATAGACCCGTTCGGCGACCGCTTCGTGGTCGGTGGAGTCCAATCGAGTCCAATGCTGCCGGCCGAAGATGCACGTGTCGTGCGCGTCGGAACGGGTCGCGCGGATCGTTATGTGCGCGTATCAATGCTGCCGACGGCACGGGTAGTGGAGCCGGGAGCGCCTAGTGTCGCACTGGCGACGCTGCCGGCGAGGTATTTCAGCGACTTCGCATTTGGTTCCGACGATACGCCAAGTGCGCCGAACCTGCGGCGCTCTCCGAACCTTCGTAGATCCGGCACGGATCCTCATGCGGGCAGCTACTTCGCAGGAGTGCCTGCGATCGGAAACATGGATATCGAAACCTTGGCCCGGTCTCAGTACGCGACGCCGTTGGATTGGGTCCCACTCAGTGATCTGGAACTGGCGGGGACCGAGCAGTGGCCCCAACTGCTTTCGGGAGTTTCGCTCCTGCGGCCCGACCTGACGTTCGGTGAGCTGCTCGAAGACATGCGAAACCGTTGGTATTTGTATGAAGGCCGCCCGATCGGAGGCGTGAAGCTCCGATTGATTGAGCCGAGGCGCGTGGTCGCCTCCTCGCGCGGGCACGCCGTAGACCTTGTAGATGACGCGGTATTGGCGGTAGGGCGGTGCCGGGACTGCACGCCTTGGGTGAATCGCCCTAGAGATGTTCCTGCGCCTGATCCGACCGGGTGGCTACTTGCAGGTTCGACTTACCCGAGACTCAGGGATCCCCTAGGTGTTCCGATTGCTCAGGGTGGTGTTGTTGGCGAGAGGTTCTCTGCGAATGCATCTGTCGCCCGCGAACCGTTGTGCCGGTCTTGGGCAACCAAAATTGACAAATGCGGTGCCTATGAGACGCCCGATGGTCGGATCTCATGGGACGGACGAGACGGCTTCGTCACGCAGTACCTCGTAGCCTGTCTGAGTTGGGGCGTCATTCCCTGCACACAGCCTGAACCGGTGAATTGGAATATTTCGCTGCGCGAATCCGCCGCTGAACTCCTCGAGGCCCGCGCGCCGGCTATGTGGGTTCGGCTGTCTGATTTGCGTCCCGCAGCGTCGCAACTCGGTACCGTCGACATCAAGACTCTGCTGGCAGCCGGGGGAACCCCCGCGTTGGGAGCGCTGCCCGTAGGCCCTGTGGTCGCGGGTTCCGGGGGCGCATCGCCAGATCGGGCATTCAAGTGCAGCGACCCGACATGTTCAAATGTCGACGGCACAATCAGTGATGCGTTCGCCGCAGGCCAGATTCGTGACGGTGCAACGCTTAGGGATCTGGGGTCCTCGACGGGCAACGTGACCGTTGGCGACTTGATGCATTGGCTTCCCGCAGCGATAACGGTTCAGGATCTCGCGCTCGCCATGCTCGATGCGGGAGATTGGCCTTGGGAGCAGGTGGATCCCGTGTTGACGCCGTTGCAGCAACTCTCGGACAACCCGCAGGGTACGAAGGTGACGGTGGATTTCTCGTTCGACGGGGTCGATGACGTTGCGGATGCTGAGGTGGCGGTGAGTTTGCCGCCTGGGTTCCAGATGAAGGCCGGGACCGGCCGTGTGGACGGGACGGCCCTGGATGAGCCGGTGGCGGATGTGCAGCGGTCGGGGACGCGGTTGGTGTTCACGGCTCGGGATCTGGGGGTGGGGGAACACCGATTGGTGTTCTCGGTGTATTCGGGTGTCGTGTTGGGGGATTTCGAACCTTCGGTGCGGGTGACGGTCGCGGGTCGGAGTGCGGAAGCTTCGACCCCGTTGCGTGTGGTTGCTCCTGCGGATGCACCGGATACGGCGGGTGGTGCGGAACCGATCGGTGGGGATGTGCTCTACCTGTCGTATTTGACGTCGTCGGATGATGTGGATGTGTATCGGGTGTCGCCACCGTCGGGGGTGGAGACGGGGGTGCGGTTGGCGACCCCGGGCACGGACGCGGACCTCGTCCTGTATGGCGTGCGGGATGCGTCGGGTGGGGTGAGTGGTGCTCCGGTGGTGGCGGGTTCGGGGGTGACGCCGTTGGCGGATGAGCCTTCCGGGGGTGACACTCGGTTGGTGGAGGCGCCGACGGAACCGGGGGCGGATATTCCACGGTTGGCGGGTGCTGATCCGGTGGCGTATTCGACGACGGCACAGGCGGGGGTTGAGGTCGCCTCGGCGAAGGGCACCGAACTGGTCCAGGTCTCGGGTTACCAGGGGCAGACCAGTCGTGAGCCGTATGTGTTGCGGATCCGTTACGACGAACCGGTCCCGGAGACGGCTTGCCCTCAGCTGGCGCCACCCGTTGCGACCGCGGCACCGGGCAGGTTGGGCCGGTTGGGGGACCTGCCAGCGGATCTGGGGTCAGTGTTCTTGGTGAACACGCAACGGTTCCGAGCCCGCTACGGGGATGCAGCGACGGATCGGATGTTGGACCGGTTGCGCAAGGTCGCGAACCAACCGTCGGTGAACGGGACGATCCTGCCCATCGACGGGGACCCTGCGGTCAGGGATGCGTATGCGGCGTGGGATGCGAACCCGTGCAACACCACCACCGCCAATGCAGTGGTCCGGTCGGTGGGGGATCTGGTCCGCAAGGTCGTGACCGGTGATCCCGACCACAATCTCCCGGCCCATCCGGGAGTGCGGAACGTGGTGTTGGTGGGTGGGGACCAGATGCTCCCGATGGGGCGCCTCACTGATACGACGAAAGTCGGGGCGGAAGCGACGTACGCGGAAAAGTTGCCGGTCGGGTCGCAGCGTTCCACCCTTGCCTCAGGGCATTTCCTGTCGGATGACCCGTATGGGTCGTTGGATGCGTCGGAGTGGTTGAACCGACGCCTTTACCTGCCGTCCCTCGCGGTGGGGCGGCTCGTCGACACTCCCCAGCAGATCACGGCACAGGCGGAGACGTTCGTGCAGACTCAGGGGCGGATCGACCCGAAGACGATCCTGACCGCGGGCACGACCTTCATGACCGACGGAGCCCAGGATGTGGCGTGGGGCATGAACGCCGCATTCTCGATTGCTTCGAACCCGCAGCGAGCCGATGCCTCCCTCGCAACGCCGAATTCGACCACCATCCTCGAGAACTGGCCGAAGGAGGACCTGCTGAAGGCGCTCAATCGCCCGCAGTCTGGTGTGGCGATCTACGGGCACGCGGATCACCGTTCGATCCTGGATGCGACGGACGTGCCGGTCACAGGTGCCGAACTGGGGACGGTGTTGGGTTCACGGCCGCGGGTGTTGATGTCGATGGGGTGCCACACGGGCCTACCCGTGGATGGTGATGGGCTTGCGTTGACGTCGAACGTGGCGAATGCGTCGGGGACGGCGTTCATTGCGACGACCGGGTACGGGTATGGGGATGACTTCACGGTCGGGTTGCACGAACGCCTCCTGAGCCTCGTGGGCGGCCAGTTGGATGGGACGGTGAGTCTCGGGATGGCACTCGTCGCGGCGAAGCAGGAGTACTTCGCGACCTCCGGTCTCTACGGTCCCTACGATGAGAAGGTCATCGAGTCGACGGTCCTCTACGGGTTCCCGATGGTTCGGATCGGTGAACCCGGTCAACACCGTGGCTGGAAAGCCCCAACTGTCGGAGCTCGGCAGGGGACCAGCAGTGCTGCAGCGGACGTCGCATTCACCCAGACCCCCGTCGGGACCGTTGGTGTCTACGACCAAGCCACCGTCGACGGCACCACGTTCGATCCGCAGGTGAGTGCGAACCGGCCGGTCCTGCCCCGCTTCGATCGGGACGTCACCCGAGTGAGCCCGTCCGGGGAGTTCGTCCCGGCCCACGGGGTCCTCATCACCAACCTCACCGACAACACCACCAATACGGCCTATGACCCGGTCGTGCCGACCGCAGCGCTCCAGACGTCGAGCGGGATCGAACGGGCCTTCGGAACCTCCGCGCTACCGGCCCGTTTGGCTCGGATCAACACGTACACGGACGTGACCGGCCCGAAGCCTCAACGTCGTCAACGCCTCGTCGTCGTTCCCGCCCGTTACCGGGCCCAGGACACCGACGCGTCCGGCACCGGACAGGTCGACACCTACCGACGCGTCGAGTACCAACTCCAGTACTCCACGAGCCGGGACTACACCGAACCCGAGATCGGTCTCGTCCGCACCGAACGCACCGGCGACCACGTCACCTTCCGCGTCCGAGCCAGCGACACGGCCGGCATCGCAAGGGTCGTGGTCCTCGTCCACACGCCCGCCGGATGGCGGATGCTCGACCTGACCCGCACCGACCAGACCTGGACCACGTCGAGTCCCATCCCGACCGGGAGTGAGTACTTCGTCCAAGCCGTCGACCAGAACGGCAACGTCGGCACCGCCAACGCCAAAGCGCGCTACTTCACCACCACCTGAACGGACCCTGCGGCAGGGTTCGTACGCGGTGGCCGGCGGCCTCGAGTCGATTGCCGACGCAGGTTGGACCGGTCTCCGCGCCACGGCGATGCAGCGGCCGCATCGTTCGCGGAGCCGCCACATCGCCGTGGGTACGCAATCGCTTCGATCAAGCCGGCGCGCCGTCCGTCACCGCCCCGGCCACTCGTTCGGGGCGTACGCCCACCCGTAGTACGGGTTCGAGAGACCGGTCACGGAGTGCTGCCAGACGGGCAGTCGCTGGCCGTTGAGTCCCTGGGTCGAGATGACCTGTCCGCCGCCGATGGCGACACCGACATGGCCGTACCCACTGCCACCGCCGTAGAAGACGACGGCACCGGCCGGCGGGTTGGCATCGGTGTGGATGCGCCCGCGTGCGAGCTGCCAGTTGTAGTGGTCGATCGCGGAGCCGAACCGCAGGCTGGTGCCGAGTGCGCCGAACGCCACCTCGACGAATCCCTCGCAGTACCCACTCCAGGGCCGCCGGAACTCGTCGCTCCAGGTCGGATCGGGCGAGTTCTTCTCGGCGATGGCCCACTGCACGGCCTTCGTCTCGCGGCCTGACTGCACCGTGCCGGTCGCCCAGAGCGCACGACCGCTCGCGGCGTAGATGACGAAGTTCCCGTCGCCCTGTATCACCGCGCGAGCGCCTGCGTTGCCCCACGTGCCGCTGGCCCAGAGTGCGCGCCCCGAGGCCGAGTAGACGACGAGGTTGCCGTCGCCCTGCATGACCGCGTACGCGCCGGCATTTCCCCAGGTTCCGCTGTTCCAGAGCGCTCTGCCGCCCGAGTACAGCACGAGGTTGCCGTCGCCCTGCATCCAGACCTGATAGGTGCCACCGGACGAGTAGATGTACTGGCCGGCCCGAAGGAACTGCCCCCCGGTGAGGAGGGGCTGTGGGTGGGTGTTCGTGGCCCAGAGCGCACGGCCGCTCGACGAGTAGATGACGACGTTGCCGTCGCTCTGTGCGGCCACGCGAGCGCCGCTGTTGCCCCACGTGCCGCTGGCCCAGAGTGCGCGCCCCGAGGCCGAGTAGACGACGAGGTTGCCGTCGCCCTGCATCACGGTGAAGGCTCCGGAGTTGCCAGCAGTGTTGCTGGCCCAGAGCGCTCGACCGGAGAAGTAGAGCACCAAGTTGCCATCTCGCTGCATCACGAACTGGTACTGACCGTTGCCCGAGAGGATGGACTGGTCGGCGGTCAGGCGTTGCCCTCCGGTGAGCGTGTCTGCTGCGTATGCGCTCGAAACGGTGGCGAGGGGTGTAACGGCTGCACCTGTGAGGGCGGACAGTGCCAGCACGCTGGCTGCGGCGAGGCTGCGGAATCGGTTCCGGGTCATCTTGCGATCCCTTCGTGAGTCGAGTGGAGGAGCGGGCACCTTCGGGCCCGGTTGAAGCGGTGGGGCGGCTGCTGTATCGCAGCCGCCCCACCAGTTGCTGTTCCCTGCCGTTGGATCAGGCTCCGTAGGGGAGCGCCCAGCCGGCGTAACTGGGGAAGTACGTGTAGTAGTTCCTCGCTACGGGGTATCGGTTGTTCGTGTAACCGACAGTGGAGACGATGTAGCCGTTGCCCACGCCGATGCCAACGTGGCCGTACGTGCCATTCGTGTAGAACACGAGAGCTCCTCGAGGCGGCACTCCGCCTTTGATCAACCCACGGCTCTTGAGGCTGTTGTAGTCAGCCATCGCCGACGCGTACCGGAACTTCCACTGGTACGCGAGTTCCGCGAAGGTCTCGCACCAGCCGCTCCAGTAGTTCGCGTTGGGGTTCTCGGTGGTGTACACCTGGCCGATACGTGCCTCGGCTCGTCGGGCCGCCTCCTCAGCGATGGATGGGCTGGATGCCGGCGGGGGCGTGTTGCAGTCGGGGACACCCGGGATGTAGCTGTTGAAGCTCGGGGTGGTGGTCCAGTAGTCGGAGATCCACCAGCCGTTCGAGAGCTTGTCCCAAGTGCGGTTTCCACCGACGTCCGTCCCGCCCTGGACTTGGCACTGGACGTAGATCGGCGACCAGTAGTTGAGCGTGCCCACGATCGAGTAACCCGTGCCCGGGCCGGATCGGGCATTCAGGTACGGGGACGCGGTGGTGTAGTAGGGGCCGACTGCCGCGGAGGCGACGCCGGTGGTCGCGACGGTGAGTCCGCCGATGCTCGCCATCATGAGCGAGCCTGCGGCGAGTGTCCGGGCGAACCGACTCGCCCGTCGTCCGGCCGGTCGACTGCCGTCGGCTCGGCTCCTCGTGGTCCTCGTGAACATTCCCATGCTCCTTCGTGTGCGGATCGGAACACGGCGGTCCGTGCTCCGGCGAGGGTTTCCCTCGCCACCGCATCGTGAGCAATGCGGGCCCAAAGCCCCATCCCCCGGAGGGGTAGTCGGCCTATCCGATGTTCCTACTGAGAGGGATCAGACGTGCAGGGGTCGGCCCGATGAGGGCGGGCTTGAACGGGGTGCAGAATGCAGTACTGCGGCGTTCAGTTGCACGCGCATCGGCAGGTGCGGATGTGTTTCCAAGACCGGTTACGTCTGCAGGGGCGCAATCGCAGCGCGGTTTGGTGGCATGAACGCTGGGTTCAGTCTGCGAGCAGTTCCTCGAGCGGGAACCAGGCGCGAGCGGTACCGGTATCGATCCCGGCGAGGTGCCCGTCGCCGTGGCGGATGAGGTCCACGACGTGGCCGTGGAGGAAGTGCCGGCCCTTCCGGTTACTGAAGACCGGGGTCTTCACGCGGGTGCCGATGCGGATGCTGCTGCTCATGACTGCTCCTCGTGCTGGCGGGAGTGGGGGTGTGCGACCGCCACGCCACGAGGATGGGGGCTCCCTCCGAGCGCCGTGATCCCCCGGGCGGGCAGGTGACCTCCCCGCGTCGCTCGGCCGCCGCCTGCCGGGCGCCGGGCAGGCGGTGCGACCGCACCCGAACGGCCGCAGCTCCCGTATGGCAGGATCCTGCTCGGTTGGCGTCGTGGCGGAGGACGAGCGGTGGGGCAGAACGGCCGGCCTTGGGTCACCGTGGAGGGCCCGGGCGAACGGGACACGGTCTACATCGATGGCGATGTGGCGCTCATCGGCCGGAGTCCTGAATCCGACGTGCGTCTCACCGACCTGCGGGTCAGCTCCACGCACGCCCGGATCGAACGCGTCGGCGGCAAGTGGCGCATCGAGGACCTCGGCTCCACGAACGGGACGAAAGTCGACGGCGAGCGCCTCCCGCCGCACGAGCCGCGGGACCTGCCGGATCAGGCGCGGATCGAGGTCGGCCCCTGCGTCATCCAGGTGCACCTCCTCGGCGACATCGCCGAGGAGACGACGCCGGTCGTCGATCGGGAGGTGGACCTCACGACCACCGAGCGTGACGTGCTCGAGAAGCTCTTCCTCCACTACGACACGCCCGGATCCACGCCGCGCCTCGCCTCGAACGGCGAGATCGCCGCAGCGAGGTTCGTGAGTTCCGATGCCGTGAAGCTCGTGCTGCGCAGCCTCTACGGGAAGTTCGAACTCTTCGACCCGGAGGAACGCAACCGGGAAGCGCTCGCGGCGCGGGCTCAGGAGTGGGGTGTCACCCGCCGCCGGTACTGAGGGCTCGGTGTTCGCGCCGGGTCTCGTGCTCGAGGCGCGGTGGTCGGCGCGCTGGACGGGGGAGATCTGGAGCGGCACGCTCGCCGGCCGCCCGGTCGTCGTCAAGCGGGTGGCCGAGGCCGCGGATCCTTTCGCCGCAGCGCGCCTCGCCCGTGAGGTCGTCGCGCTCAGGCGCTCACAGGGCGACGGCGTGCCCGAGGTGCTCGTCACGGGGCGATCGGGCCCGTGGGGGTACGCAGCGTTCGACCGGATCGACGGCGGCGACCTCCGCCGGGTCCGCCCGACCGGTCCAATCTCCGCCGCCGGGTTGGCGTCGGCGCTCGAGCCCGTGGCCAGGGTGCTCGCCCGTGCGCACACAGAGGGTGTTGTGCACCGAGACCTCTCACCGGGCAACGTGGTCCTCGGGCCGGCCGGTGGCGTCGTCGTCGATTTCGGTGCGTGTGCGCTCGACGGGGCGGCGTTCGACGGGTGGAGCGGCACCGGCACGCCCCTCGCGGTGGCGACGGAGGGGTTCACCCCACCCGAGGGTCCGGGCTCGACCGAACCGTCCCGCGACGTCTGGGCCTTCGGTGCACTCGTCGCCTGGTGCGTCGAGCGGTTCGGAGTGGGTCCGGAAGGTCGTGGAGCGTTGGACGACATCGCCGACGAGTGCCGTTCAGTGGACCTGGCACGCCGGCCGACGATGGCCGCGGTCGCGGCGCGTCTGGCGGCGATCGCGAACGATGAGGAGCCGGCGTTCGAACACGACCTGGCCGTCGCCCGCGGCGCGGACGACCCCGCGTCGGGGACCGAAGGGCCGGCGCGGAAGCCCAGCATCGCGAACGACGGTCGTGAAGCCGAGGTCACCGTCCTGACCGACGCGCTCCAGGCCGCCCGCGCTGCTGATGGCCTCGCCGTGCACCTGCTGCTCGGCCGGGCCGGCATCGGGAAGTCGTGGCTCGTCGAACGCCTCGCGAGGACCGTCGAGCCCACTGGCGTCGCAGTGCTCCGAGCTCGGTGCACCCAGGAGGTCGGCGACATCCGAGCGCTCCGCGGCTGGACCGCCGGTGAGGCGGTGGGACGAGCGACGCCACTGACCGAGCAGTTCGCGGCGCTCACCGGATCGTTGCGTGGCGGTCCCCTCGACCTCGACGCAGAGCGCATCCCGCAGGTGGTGGCTGCGTACCTTCGCACCCACGGGCCGGTGCTGGCCATCGTCGAGGACATGCACCACGCCACGCCAGATCTCGTGCGGTTGATCGAATCGCTGCCGCGGCAGGGATTCGCCGCAGGGATGCTCGTGCTCACGGCGCGCCCCGGGTTCGTCGACCCCGACGACCTCGATGCGGCGACGCTTCCCGTCGGCCCGCTTCCGCAGGACACGATTCGCAGGCTCCTACCCGAGGGCCACAGCCCCGACGTCGAGGAGATCCTCGTCGCAGCGGACGGGAACCCACTCACCGCGCTCGCGCTCGCCGCAGCCGGCTCCGAAGGTCTGACCACGGAAGCGACGCTCGCGGGTGCGGTCACCGCACGCCTCGCCCGGTTGCCGGTCGAGCGCGAGGCAATGCTGCTCGCCGCGGCATCCGGTGAGACGGTGTGGCCCGAGGCGATCGGAGCCAGGTTGTCGCGGGCCGTTCCCGAGCTCCTCCGCAGCGGTGTGCTGCGGGTGCGCCTCGGCTCCGAGGTGCCGACTTCAACGGAGTTCGAGTGGACTCACCCGGTGCTGCGCGAGGTCGCCTACGCAGGCTTCGATGCTGCGGCGCGAGCCGGTGGACACGCCGAGGTGGCGACTGCGTTCGCAGCGTGGCCGGGGGTCGAGGTTGAGCACGTCGCCTACCACGGCCTCACCGCGCACCGGCTGGGTGACCGCCGGACGCGTGACCTCACCATCACCTACGCGGAGCGTTCGGTGGACGCCGCGGCGGACCGCGCGGCCGCACCTGCGGCGGCTGCATGGCTCGATGCGATCCGCGAGGTCGGCGGGCGCCCGTCACCGACGACTCGGGAACGACTGGGTGACGTGGCCGCACAGGTCGGGGACCTGCCGGTGGCGCTCCGCGGGTACGCCGACGCAGTGCTGGCCGACCGAGACGATCGTCTGGGCCTCGCCCGGCGGCTGCGCAAGATCGCCAACGTCCTCAAGGAGCGCGGAGAGCCGGATCGGACCGCCCGATGGTTGGGATTCGCCCAGCGTCAGATCCGCGGGCTCGGTGCCGGTGCGGTCCCCGCAGCCACCGTGGAGGCGCAGGTGGAGGCGGTCGAGCTGTCGCTCACCGCAGCGAGCGCAGCGTTCTTCCGATCGGATCTGGACGGGTCGGGGCGACTGGCGCACGCAGCCCTCGAAGGTGCCGAGCGGCTCGCCGATCCGGGTCTCGTGGGCCGCGCCTACCTGCAGCTCGAGATGGTGGCGAGCGAAGCCGGTGATCCGGAGCGGCGCCGGTTCGCCGAGGCGGCGCTCGCGGCCCTCGAACGAGCGCAGGACGACCGAGCCATTGCGGATCTCCGGACGAACCTCGGCGTGTCGGCCCACGATGCCGGGGACTACGACGGTGCGATGGCCCACTACGCGGTCGTGCTCGACCTCGCCGACCGTCGGAACGACGCGATCGGTCGTGCAATCGCCCACAACAACCTCGCGGAGACGCTCACGACGCTCGGCCGCCTCGACGAGGCTGCGGGGCACCTCGATGACGCCGACACGCTCTTCGCCGCGTGCCGGTACGACCTGGGTGGTGCGGTCGTGCACGCAGCCAGAGCCCGGATCGCGCTGTGGCAGGGCGAGCCCGGCACCGCAGCGGCGCACCTCGACGAGGCTGAAGCCCGGTACCGGCGGTTGGATGTGCCCGTGTACCTCGCGGATCTCCACCTGCGTCGTGCGGAGTGGGCGGTGCTCATGGGTCGGCCGATCGAAGCGCGCTACGCGATCGTGGAGGCACGGCGCACGCTGGACGAGGTCGGATCGGTGGCAACCCTGGAATCCGCGGCGGCGCGACTCGCCGCCGCGGTGGAATTCCTCGAGGGGAACGGGTCGGCCGGCATCGGCGCGATGCGGAGAGCGGGTGAGCGCGCAGCGCAAGCCGGACTGCCGTACGAGGCCGCGCTCGCAACGACGTGGTGCGCACAGATCGGTGCGAGGACCGGCGATCCTGCCGAGGTCGACTGCCTCGCCGCCCGGATCGCAGTCGATGGCCTCGCGGTCGGGCTCATCCCCGTGCTGTGACTGCCCTGAACCAGCCGAGGGCGAACGCAGGAGCCCGGTCGGCGGGGGGCGCCGACCGGGCTCCTGCGGATCTCGGGTCGGCTACTTGTAGCAACCCATGAAACCGTCGAACCCGTTGCCATTCGTGGAGACGAACTTGCCGTCGACGATCACGAACGGACCGTTCCCGTAGACGCCCGGTGCGAGGTACGGGTGCTGCCACGACGGGAGTCCCGCCTGGCACCAGCCGCTGTTGATCTCCACGGCGGCAGCGTGGGCCGGGGCGGCCTGGAACGCAGCGACGCCCGTGAGGGCAGCGCACGCGAGCATGCCGCTGGCGGCGATGCGGCGGATCGAGCGGAGCGAGCGTGTCGCCATGGTTCCTCCTCGTCGTCGGTCCCACCCCGAGGCCCGGAGTGGATCACCACGGCGAGCATGCGCTCCGACGCGTCGCCCCGACATCCCCGCCCCGGGGAGGCGTACTGCCCGGCGGGGTTGGCTGCCCAGGCGGCTAACCGGTCACCGATCGACGAGCACGGGCTCCGCGAGTTCGTCGTCGTCCAGGGGAGAGATCGAAGCTTCGGACTTCGATCCCAACATGGCGACGATGAGCCAACCGACGACGGTCAGGGTGCAACCGAGCCAGAACCCTGACTTCGCCCGGCCCTTCGGTTCCCCGATCCGCCTGCCGACTCCGCCGGCGAGGATCAGGAGGCCGATCACGATCGGGACGCAGCTCGTGACCATCAGGTGGAACGGGGGGTAGTAGAAGTACGGAACTCGAGCGAGCAACATACCTCCGACGACGTAGTACGCGGCCATGGCCATCGGCCCGACCACGGCCGCGATCCAGCGCCCGCGACGTTCTCGCCCGCTGATGCCGCCAATGGTGCTTCCGATCCACGCCCACGTAGCGATCACACCGCTGGCTGCGATCGCGAACCCGAGCATCAGGGCCGCGGGCGCCAACACGCCTGTCGCGCCTGGGCGACTGAGGTCCAGCCAATTCCTGCCGAGCTGGAGGCAGGCTGCCTCGGCGAGCGCTCCGCAGCAGAACCCAAGCAGCGCGAGTCCCTTTCGCCGCACGAGGGCTGCGGCGAACAGGCCGGCATACAGCATCCGGACCATGTCGTTGACGGTCGTGAACGGCCAGGACGTGAGCCCCTGCCAGAGCGATGGTGCTCCTTGCACCCGCACGAATGCGGAATCAGACCACGAATCGATGGTCGCGGTGACGGTTGCGTAGCCCTTGCTCCAGGCGGTCACCTGTCCGTCGGCTCCTGCCGTCACAACTCCGGGGCGATCGCTGCTCCAAGAAGGAGCGAACCAGGCGAGGGATGGACAGAGTAAGTGGTGCGGATCCAAACAAGTTGGCGGAGCTCTCATGGCCCCGTCGTACGAAAAACCGCTCTCATCGCATGGGAAGGCGCGCGCTCGTGGTCCAGTGATAATGCTGAATGACGAGTTTGAAGCAGCAGCCAAGACGTCGCCCAGCGACGCATCTCTTGGTAGCGGCCCAGACGCAAACGGGCTCGAGTCGTACAGCAATCCCGGCAAATTCGGTGAAGCTTGATTCGTTACCGTTACGGTGCCATTCCATGGATCGAGCAGTCGGAGTCGTACCTGAGCGCCTCTCCCTGGCATGCACACAAACGCAGAGGAAACCTGCAGGTCTCGCGCCTGAAGCATTGCTTGCACGTCGACCTGCGAATAGTCCGGGGTTTTCGGAGATCCGTCCCAAGGGTTCCAACTCTTGGTCAGGCTTTGCTGTTCGCTTGCGAGCGCGGTGAACTTACGGGGCCCGATGGGGACTGGGTAGGAGAGGTCAATCGTGATCCGTCGGGTTTCGCCGAGAGCCATCTTGCCGAAGTGAAATTGTAGGTGTGATTCACGGGCAAGCGGAACGTTGCGAGCAGCCGAGCAGGCGGTGGGTTTTTCATCCAACGCAATGCCGCGAGGCCAATATTTCTCGGGCGTGAGGAGCTTGACGAAAGCGACGCGGTACGTGATGTCCCTAGGCTCAGGACTGTCGATTGGGCTGCTGTCGTCAAGGGCGCATTGCTCTTGAACCGGAGAAGATCTCCGCCCGATGGAGCTGCGAGGCGGCGATGCACCTTTCGTGGGGCTGCGAACAAGCCCGTCGGTCCGCGTGACGACGGTAGTGGCACGGATGCGCCTCTTCCCAACGGTTGCAGCCCAGCGAGTCGAGACGAGGATGTCGTCCTGCGCGTATACCTCGAACGAGTGAGAGAGGCGTTGCGGCGGCGAAGGAGCCGACGGCACGAGTGCGAGCACGCCGTTGACGAGCAGCAGGACCGCAGCTAGCGCGGCCGCAACGATGAGGTCGCGGCGGCGGGGTCGACGTCGTCGACGTCGGGCGTCGCCGCCGGAGAGGCCGGCGTCCTGCACGGTCTCGTCGCTCAGTGGCATGACCTGCACCGGCGTACAGCCGATGGCCTTGCGGATCGTCGCGGCTACGGCACCGAGGTCGGACGGCCTCTGAGCGGGGTCGGCGGCGAGGCACGACTCGATGAGTTCGACCACGGTGGCCGGGCATTCCGGAGCGGCCTTGCCGAGGGGCGTGCGTCGCTCGGCTCGCGCGGAATCTGCGATCGCGGGCGTGGTGCCGGAGTACGGACGGGTTCCGGACAGCAGTTCGTACGCGCTCACCCCGAAGGCGTACACATCGCTGGCTGCGGTTGCGGGCTCGCCGGCGAGGAGTTCGGGCGACAGGTAGGCACCGGTGCCGACGACCCCGGAGTTCGTGGTCTCGTCGCCGACGCGCACGATGCCGAAGTCTCCGAGCAGCGCCTCGCCGTGCTGGGTGATCAGGATGTTGCGCGGCTTCACGTCGCGGTGCACGACTCCCGCGCGGTGGAGGACCGCCAGCGCCTCGGCGACCGATGCGAGGACCGATCCGACCTCCCCGAGGGCGAGCCGCGCAGTCTGCGGCGCCGAACCACCGTCGCCGGGTTCAGCGGGCCCCGATGCCCCGCGAGTGCGGAGCTGGTCGGCGATGCTGCCGCCCGCGCAGTACTCCATGACGAGGAACGGTCGACCCGAGGTGTCCTGTCCCGAGTCGAAGACCTGCACGATCCGAGGGCTCTGAATCTCGCCGAGCGTCCGGATCTCTCGATCCATGCGGTCGACGAGGGCGGGGTCGGTGCCGTGCATCACCTTGATCGCCACGAGGCGGCGACCGACGCGCTCCTGGATCCCGAGGAACACCGCGCCCATGCCGCCGGCACCGAGGAGGCGCACGACCGGGTAGCCGCCGATTCGGTCGACGGCTTTCAGGCGACGGCGCGCCCGCCCGGAGGAACTCGGCGTACCACTCCTCGAACGGCGGATCATCTGCGGATTCGTTCCCCTGCCCGGTGTGTCCTGCTTGCACCGATCGTACGCAATGTGACGTGATCGGGCTGTTCGCAACGCTCCCCGGGGCTGGGAGGCGGCCTACCCCTCGCCCGTGCGCCGGGACGAGAGCGGTGGGAGTGCCGGGTGCTGCGTTGCAGGGTCAGCGCGGCGAAGTGGTCAGATGAGCCACTCGCCGACGAGGAACGACCCGATGAGGGTGCAGGCGCCGACGATGACGGAGCGGGTGAGCATGGACCGTGCCCGCAGCTGGCCGACCCGAGCGGCGATCGTCGAGGTGACCACGAAGGAGACGAGCATCGCGGCGAGGATCGCCCAGGTCTCGATCCGCACGGGTGCGGCGTAGTTGATGAGCACCGGCACGAGCGCGCCGATCGCGTAGGCGCTGCCGCCGATCGCGCCGGCCCAGATGGGTTCGCTGCGGGGGATCGGTTCGTCGAACCCGTACTCCCACTCCAACTGCGCGCCGAGCGCGTCGCGCGCGTGCAGCTGCGCGGCCACGGCGTCCGCCACCTCGGGGCTCAGGCCCTTGGCCTGCCAGTACTCGGTGAGCTCGCGGACCTCGCCGTCGGGGTCGCGGGCGATGTCGGCCTGCTCGCGGGCCACGATGAGGATCTGCGCCTCGCGCTCGGCTGCGACCTCGGCCCACTTCGCGCCGGCGGTGCTGCACACCCCGGCGATCGTCGCCGCGACCGCGGTGAAGAGCAGCAGCCGATCGCTGGCCCCGGCGCCCATGAAGCCGAGGAGCAGACCGGCGGTCGCGATGATGCCGTCGTTCGCCGCGAGGGCCCAGCTCCGGTGGGTCGCCGGGTCGGCGATCCGGGCGCGCAGTGCTCGGGATGCCACGGGCGCGCGGTCAGTCCCGGTGCGGGCGCAGACCCCGGTAGAGGAAGCGCGTGACGAACGCGCCCACGAGGTAGCGCTCGGCGATGGCGCGCGGTACCCGGGTCCGCTTGCCGTCGGGCTGCACGATCACCATGCCGTCCTCCTGCACGCCGAGCACCGAACCCCAGCGGTACTCGGGCGCCGTGAACGACTTCATGCGGCCGCCGCGCAGGTACGCGCGCACGTTCGTCACCGTCGTGCGCCAGCCCCAGTTACGGGCCGAGGAGCGGTTCGGGTCGGTGGCGGCCACGTCGCCGATCGCGAACACCTCGGGGTGACCGGGCACCTGCAGGTGCTCATCCACGCGGACGAAGCCGTCCTCGTCGAGCACCTCGGCGGGCAGGAACGCGGAGTGGGGCCGACCGCCGCCGACCGCCCAGAGCACGAGGTCCGCGTGGAAGTCGGGTTGGCCCGTCGACCACGCGATCGGTTCGGTGGTGAGGCGATCCCCGGTGAAGCCCGCAGGCATGACCGCGCGGTGGCCGGGGTGGAGTACGACGCCGTCCTCGGTGAGGCGGCGCACGATCCAGGACCGTGCCCGCGGGTGGTACCCGGGGAGGGGTTGCTCGCCGCTGTGGAACAGGTGCACCGTGGCGCCGCCCCGGCGGGCGAGGTTGTCGGCCACGCTCACCCCGGTCGCCCCGCCGCCGACCACCGCCACGGTGGACGCCGCGGCGAGCCGATCGGCGGCGTCGCGGGTGAGGGCCTCGACCGCGTCGACGCCCTCGACGCGGTCGTGGCGCCAGAAGCCGTTCGAGGTGCCGGTGGCGACGACGAGCACCTCGTAGGGCTCGACGCGGGTGGTGCCGTCGGCCCCCTCGACGGTGACGGTGCGCGCGTCGAGGTCGCTGGCGACGATGCGACCGTGCACCGTGCGCACGCGGTCGAGGTGGCGGAACCTCCGGTGCGGCACGACGTAGGTGCGCTGCCAGCGCGGCGGGTCGACGAGCCGGGTTCCGAGCTCCTGTCCGCTCACGAGCGCGGGTCGGGTCGAGATGCCGACGACCTCGGCCACCTTCGTGAGGCGGAGCGCGATGAGCATCCCCGTGTCGCCGAGCCCGGCGACGACGACCCGGGGGCGTCCCGTCGCGCCGGCCGTTCCCCCTCGCGCCCCGTCCTGCGTCACGGGGCCACCGTACGCGAGGCGGGCCGGGACCGGCCGCACCCGCCCGCGGGTGGGTCGGTAGCCTGCGCCGATGATCAGGATCTCCGACGACGCGGCGGTGCGCACCATCACCCTCGACCGCCCCGAGGTGCTCAACGCCTTCGACACCGCGCTCTACCGGGCGGCCGGCGCGGCGCTGGAGGAGGCCCGGGCCGACGACGAGGTGAAGGTGGTCGTCATCACCGGGGCGGGTCGGGCCTTCTCGGCCGGGCAGGACCTCGCCGAGCTCGAGCGGATCGCGAGCGGGGAGTCGTACGAGTCGGGGTTCCCGGCACTGCTCGACGCGCTCGGCGCGTTCGACAAGCCGCTCATCGCCGCGGTGAACGGCGTGGCGGTCGGCATCGGCTTCACGATGCTCGCCCACTGCGACCTCGTGTTCGTGGCCGAGGGTGCGCGCATGCGCACGCCGTTCGGGGAGCTCGGGGTGCCCCCGGAGGCGGCGAGCAGCTGGCTGTTCCCGCAGCGGGTCGGCTGGCAGCGGGCCGCGCACATCCTCATGGCCAACGCTTGGGTCTCCTAGGAGCAGGCGGTGGAGTACGGGATCGCGCTCTAGCGCGTGCCCGACGATGAGGTGGTCACACGGGCGCAGGCCGAGGCGGCGGCCATCGCCCGCGCGCCGCTGGCCGCGCTGCGGGCCATCAAGACGACGATGCTCGACGGCCAGCGGGACCAGGTCGCGGCGGCCCGCCGCCGGGAGGACCGCGCGTTCGCGGTCACCTTCGGCTTCGACCCGGCCGTGCTCGACGACTGACGACCGCTCGCCGGGCGCGCCCGGCGCAGGGCAGGATGGATCAGGCCGGCGGCGCGAGCCGGCCCGGAGGAGGAGGCACCGACGTGACGACGACGACTTATGCCGTGACCGGCATGACCTGTGGACACTGCGAGGCGGCCGTGGCCAAGGAGGTGCTGCGGATCCCGGGCGTGACCGGTGCGGTGGCGCACGCGGAGGCGGGGACGGTCGAGGTGACGAGCGACGCGCCGGTCGACCGTGCGGCGCTCGCCGAGGCCGTGAGCGAGGCCGGGTACTCGCTCGCCGGGTGAGGTGACCGTGACCGAACTCTGGATGCTGACCTTCCCGCCGCCGGGTGCGGCCGGCTTGGTCGCCCGCTTCGCGGAGGACGCGGGCTGGG
>JBJTQX010000055.1:0-21895 GCA_046075855.1 Actinomycetes bacterium | reverse complement strand
CAGGTCGCCTACCCGGACGACCTCGAGCCCGGTGGGGTGAAGGCACTCCACTACTGGAGCACCGACCTCGTGCTCTGGCGGGACGAGGCCGGGGAGTACCACCTCCAGGACGCCTTCTGTCCCCACCTCGGCGCCCACCTCGGAATCGGTGGTCACGTCTCGGACGGCGCCATCACCTGCCCCTTCCACGGCTGGCGGTTCGACGGCTCGGGCACCTGCCTCGAGATCCCGTACTCCGAGAAGGTCAACCGCAAGGCACGCCTGCGCACCTACCCGGTGGTGGCCCGCAACGGGTTCGTGCTCGCGTGGCGTCACCCCGACCCGGAGGTCACGCCGATGTGGGAGGTCGAGACCATCGACGAGATCGGCGACGACGGTTGGAGCGACTACTACTCCTCGGAGTACGTCATCAACACGGTCCCCCAGGAGATGATGGAGAACAGCGCCGACCCGGCCCACTTCCTCTTCGTCCACGGCACCGAGACGGTGGCTGAGGTCGAGCAGTACGACACCGACGGTCCCTGCTCGGTGATGCTCTCGAAGCAGTCCTACGTCACGCCGCGGGGCACGACCTGGGGTCGGATCGACGTCTACAACTACGGGCCCGGCTTCTCGAAGGTCTGGTTCTCCGGGATCGTCGACGCCATCAACATCGCCACGACCACACCGATCGACGAGGAGCGGTCGGTCGTCCGCTTCAACTTCACGGTGCGCAAGTTCGAGGACGCCGCCATGACCTCCACGGTGGCCGAGGCCTTCGTGAAGGAGATCAACAAGCAGGTGGTCGAGGACACGCCGATCTGGGAGCACAAGACGTTCCTGCCGGTGCCCGCGCTCGCCGACACCGACGGGCCGATCCTCAAGTTCCGGAAGTGGTACTCGCAGTTCTACGCGGAACCGGTCGCCGGAGCCTGAGCGCCGCTCACTCCTCGTAGAGCACGTCGTCCACGAGCTTCTCGGTCATGAACCCACCGCTCGGGTCGAACCGGTAGTTCGCGAAGTCCTTCGCGAACTCGAGGTGCAGGTCGGCCTGCCCGCTGCGGTTCTTCTCCACGCTGAACACGACCTGGCGCTGGAAGGTCTCGGCCCGAGCCGTGTTGTAGGCGAGGGCGACCTTCGAGACCGCGGTCGCCTTCTCGTTGAGCAGGATCGCCACATCGCACTCGTGTGCGAGCGCCGTCGACCCGCGCAGGTGCGAGAGGCGCAGGCGCCGCCCGGCGATGCCCTCGCGGTCGCCGGCGGCGGTGGCGACGACCGCGACCCGGTGCCGCATCGCGATGTCCTTGAGGCCCTCGACCGCGGTGCGCGACCGGTCGTCGTCGTGGAGCGCACCGGGGACCGGCACCTTCTGGAGGTAGTCGACGAAGACCGCCGCTCCCGCCTCGGCTTGGGCCGCGATCTCGTCGAGCGCGGTGAGGTCCGTCGAACGGCCGTCGGCCGCCACCAGGGTGAGCCGGCTCCCGTAGGACTCGACCCGACGCAGCGCCTCCTCGGCGAGCGGGGAACGGCGTGGCGCGTCGCGGTCAGTCAGGCCGAGTACGGCCCGGCGGGCATCGTCGACCTCGAACTCCTCGTCGGGTCGGGCGATGGTCCGGACCTCGAGGGCGAGGAGACGGTCCAGGATCTCCCGGGGCCCGTGCTCGTAGCAGACCACGGTCGCGTTCGCGCCGGCGCTCGCGATGGCACGGGCCCACTGCAGGCTCAGGATCGTCTTGCCGATCCCGGGGCGACCGCCCACGAGCGTGAGCTGCCCGGCCCGGAGGCCACCGCCGAGCACCTCGTCGAGCGGTTCGAAGCCGGTCGCCAGCACCGCGCCGCGGTCGACTTCGCCCGGCGCGTCCCGGATGCCGGTCAGGAGGTCGGCCACCCGGTGGATCCGTGCTTCGCCGCTCACGACTGCGAGAAGGTCTGCACGATGCGGATCGCCGCGGGACCGACGACCACGACGAACAGGGCCGGCAGGATGCAGAGCACGGTGGGGAAGACGAGCTTGACCGGGAGCTTCATCGCGACCTCCTCCGCGTGCTGTCGGCGCTTGAGCCGGATCTCGCCCGACTGCACCCGCAGGATCTGGGCCACCGGGATGCCGTAGCGCTCGGCCTGGTTGAACGCGTGGACGAAGGACCGGAGGTCGTTCACGTCGGTCCGCTCGAGCATCCGTTCGAGCGCCTGGGATCGCGACATGCCGAGCTGCACGTCCTGCAGGGCGCGCCCGAGTTCCTCGGGGAGCGGTCCGGTCCCGCCGTTGGCGACCCGCAGCACCGCGTTGTCGAACGAGAGCCCGGCCTCGACGCACACCGTGATCTGGTCGAGGACGTCGGCCATCTGCCGCTCGATGGTCCTCTGACGGTCGTCGGCCTTCGAGTGCAGGTAGGCGTCGGGGGCGAAGAACAGGATGACCGTGAGGAGGATCGCCGCGACGATCACGAGACCGCTCGGGTTGGCGAGGATCATGAGGAACGCGAGCGCCAGTCCGACGAGTCCGAGGATCGCCTTCATCGCGTAGACCCGTTCCGGTGACCAGGTGTCCGTGAGACCGGCGAGCTGGATGCGCCGCTGCAGGTTGTCACGCAGGCCCTGGGGCGTGAGCCGCTGACCCCGGGCGCTGAACCGCTGCATCATCGGCGAGAGCACGCGCTCGGAGGCCGATTGGGCGAGCACGGACTCCCGCAGGTTGGTGGAGGCGGGCCGACCGGCCGTGAGGTTGTCGCGCGCCGCCCCGCGGGCCACGCGCTCGCCGGAGAGGGCCCACCAGGCGAGCGGCAGCGCCGCACCGCAGGCGAGGGCCCCGAGGATGACGGTGATGGGCATGGCGCTCCTAGTACTCGACCCGGATGATCTTCCGGGTCCAGATCGCGCCCACCCCGAGGAGCAGGCAACCGAAGAAGATCATGGCGATCCCGGCCGCCGACTGGAACAGCGCGCCGAGGTACCCGGGGTTCATGACCTGGATGAACATCGCGGTCACGATCGGCAGGAGGAAGAGCACGACGGCGGACAGCCGGCCCTCGCCGCTGAGGGCCCGAACCTGTCGGCGCACCGCGTTGCGGGCCCGGATCGTCGCGAACACGTTGTCGAGCACCTCGGCGAGGTCGCCACCGACCATGCGGTGGATCTCGATGGCCTGCACCACCCAGAGGAAGTCCGGGTTGTTGACCCGTTCGCCGAGATCGCGCAGCGAGTCGTCGAGGTCACGGCCGAGGCGGGTCTCCACCACCACCCGGCGGAACTCGTCGGCGGTGGGGGAGTCGGACTCCCGAGCCACGGCGTCGATGGCCTGGGTGACGCTGAACCCGGCCCGCAGGCTGCCCGAGAGCAGCGGGAGCGTCTGCTCGAGCTGGTCGGCGAACGCCTCCTGCCGCTTGCCGATGCGCCGGGACACGAGCAGCGCAGCGACGATCGCAGTGACCACGGCGAGCATCAGGCCGAGCAGCAGACCGCCCGCGAGCACACCGAGCAGGAACAGGCCGAGGGCGATGCCCCCGACCGTGAGCAGGTACTCGCCGGGCCGCACGTCCATGCCGGCCTGCTCGAGCACCCGGTCGAGACCCGCGCCGCGCGCGCCGCGGGAGAGGGTGCGCTCCGTGGCACCCGCCGCGCTCTCGCGCAGGTCGCGGAACAGCACCGACGCGCTGCGGCGGCCCGTGAGGTTGGATCCGGCCCCGGCCAGCTGGCTGTGCTCGGCCGGTTCACGCCGGGTCAGCGCGAAGCCGAGCCAGCCGATGCCGAGGGCGACGAGCAGGCCGCCGACGATGAGCGCAGCCGTGGAACCCGCCAGACCGCTCGGTTCCGGCGCGACCGTTCCGGCCGGCACCTTCGGAGCCGGGAGCGCCGTGGCGGCGCCCCCATCGGTGATGGAGCCCACGCTGAACCGGGTCGTGGCCGAACGGGTGGTCCGGCCGGTCCGGACGCGCACGGTGAAGCCCCGCGAGCCGGACCCGGTGGCGACGAACCGCACCTGGTACTGGCCGGCGAGCTCCGTGCCGATCCGATCGAAGATGCCGGCGAGCAGCCGTGGTTCGGCGGCCCGCGCGACGATGCCGCCGGAGACGGCGGCGATCGCCGTCGGTGCGTCGACATCGGATTCCTCAGTGTCGAGCACCACGCCGTAGACGACCGCGCCCGACCGCTTGGCCGCCGCAGCGGCCTCCTCGGTGGTGGCGGCGCTCCCGTCGTCCCGCCCGTCCGTGAGCAGCACGATCGTCCGACGCGCGGCCCCGAAGGAACCGGCGGCGAGCACGACGGCATCGTTGAGCGCGGTGTCGCCGGACGCCGTGAGCCCCGCGATCGCCGCGCGCGTGATGGAGCGGTCCGTGGTGAAGCCGCTCGCGACGTACGGATCGTCCCCGAAGCCGATCACCTCGACCTCGGCTTTGGCCGGCAGTTGGTCGAGCAGGGCGTTCGCAGCGGCCTTCGCCCCGGCGAGGCCCGCGCCGGCCATGCTCCCGGAGGTGTCGATGGTGAGCGCGACCTGGAGGCGTTCCCCGGGCAGGCCCACGACCTGGACAGGGCGGCGCTTCCCGCTCTCGAGCACGGTGAACGCGGTCGCCGGCAGCGGTTCCGCCGGGTCGTCGCCCGGCACGGCCACGGTCATGGTGATGGCGGGGGCGAGGCTGGTGTCGTAGCCGCTGATGACCACGGGATCGGCGGCCTGGGCGGTCGGGACCACGGCCGTGAGCAGGATCGCCGCCCCGCCGAGGATCGCGGCGACGCGGCGGATCACCGCAGCCTCGTCGGGTCGGTGCCCCCGAGGAACACGGAGTCGGGGATGACGATGCCTTGGTCGCGCAGGCGGTCGAGGAACCTCGGCCGCAGCCCGGTGGGCACCGGGGCTCCGAGGAAGTTCCCCTCGTCGTCGAGGCCGGCGCCGAAGTCGAACGCGAACAGGTCGGTGAGCGTGATCGTGTCACCCTCCATCCCGTTGACCTCGACGATCTGGGTGATCCGACGCGAACCGTCGCGCAGCCGGCTGATGTGGACGATGAGGTCGATGGCCGAGGCGGCCTGCTCGCGGATGGCTCGGATCGGCAGGTCGACCCCGGCCATGAGCACCATCGTCTCGAGGCGGGAGAGCGCGTCCCTCGGCGTGTTCGCGTGCAGCGTGGACAGGGACCCCTCGTGGCCGGTGTTCATGGCCTGGAGCATGTCGAGCGCCTCGGCGCCCCGGACCTCGCCGACGATGATGCGGTCGGGCCGCATGCGCAACGCGTTGCGCACGAGGTCACGGATCACGACCTCGCCCCGACCCTCGATGTTCGCGGGCCGGCTCTCGAGGCGCACGACGTGGCTCTGGGCGAGTCGGAGCTCCGCGGCGTCCTCGACCGTGATCACCCGGTCCTCGTCGGGGATGCACGCGCTCAGCGCGTTGAGGAGGGTGGTCTTGCCGGTGCCGGTTCCTCCGGACACGAGGATGTTGAGGCGTCCCTCGACGCAGCGGGTCAGGAGGTCCACGAGTTCCGGCGTGACCGTCCGGAGGGCGATGAGATCGTGGAGGTTGTACGCGTACGGCGAGAACTTCCGGATCGTGAGCACCGGGCCGTCGATCGCGAGCGGCGGAATCACCGCGTTCACCCGGCTGCCGTCCGGGAGGCGGGCGTCCACCATCGGGGAGGACTCGTCGATCCGACGGCCGACCCGCGACACGATCCGCTCGATGACCTGGCGCAGGTGGTCCTCGGAGAGGTAGCGCGACTCGGTGCGCTCGATGCGGCCGCGCCGCTCCACGTAGATCGCGTCGAGCGAGTTCACCATGACCTCGGTGACGTCGGTGTCGGCCAGGAACCGCTCGATCGCGCCGTAGCCGAGCACGTCGTCGCACACCTCGGCCACGATCCGGGCCCGCTCGGCCGGGGTGAGCGGGAGCTGCTCGGCGTCGATGATCCGGGACAGCTCCTGCACCACGTACTGGTCGAGCTGGTCCTCGGCCATCGAGGCGTCGTACAGCCGTGACCCGAGCCGGGCGAAGAGCGCGTCCTGGGCCCGCCGCTTGATCGCCGCGAACGGATCCACCACCGTCGGCTCCTCCGGCTGGCGGGCTGCGAAGGTGGCGGGCGCAGGGGCGGCGTCCTCGCTGGTCGAGGCGTTGCGCAGGCGGTCGCGCAGGTTCATCGGGCGTCCTTCCTCCGGCGGAAACGGGCGACGTTCGCAGCGGTGGACGCCGACGCTGCGGGTGCGGCCACCGACTCGACGGGCGCCGCTGCGAACCGGTTGACCAGTTCCCCGTAGGCCCGGGCCACGGGGGAGCGCGGCTGCGATTCGAGGATCGGCGAACCCTGGTTCATCGAGAGCGGCACGTTGCGGGAGGAGGGGATCGCGACGTTGACCTCCATGCCGACGGTGCCCTCGATGTCCCGCACCTCGAGCCCCACCCGGGCGTCGGCCCGGTTGAGCACGAAGTGCCGGCGCTGGGTCGTGAGGCCGATCTGGTCGAACGCCTCGATCTCCTTGCGCATGCTGCGGGTGCTGGCCACGTCGGTGCCGCAGACGAGCACGAGGTCGGTGGCTCGCTCCATCGCGGTGAGCGTGACCTTGTCGAGACCGGCCGGGGTGTCGAGGATCACGAACGGGAACTCCGACGCCAGCGCCTCGATGATCGTTCCGATGCTGGATGCCGGGATGTCGTCGGCGTCCGCCGGCGAGTCCGGCGCGCAGAGTACGAACAGGCCGGAGGGGTGCGGGGTGAGGGAGGCCTTGAGGGCCGCCGGGTCGATGGCGCCGCCCATCGGCGCGACGTCGCTCAGCGTGCGTTCGGGGAGCAGGCGGAGTGCGTGGCCGACGTCGCCGAACCGCACGTCGAGGTCGACGACCACGACCGCTCCGCCGTGCTGCTGGGCGAGGCCGACGCCGAGGTTGGTCGAGATGGCGGTCTTGCCGGCGCCACCCTTCGGCGACACGACGGCGATGACCCGCGACCGCGGGCCGGTGTCGGTGGCGGGGGTGATCGAGGAGCGTCGACGCCGTGCGGTCTCGCGGGCCCGGTCGAGCACCTCGGCCACCTCGTGCGGGGCGGACCCGGGATCGAGGAGATCGCGGACGCCGGCCCGCAGTGCCTGCTCGAACACGCTCGCTTCTGGGCGGGCGACGAGCACCACGCAGATCTCCGGGTGCTCCTCATCGACCGCCGCGCACAGGGCGAGCGCCTCGGCGAGGTCGAGATCCGGCCCGACCGCGACGACGAGCGGGTCGATCGCCTTCACCTCGCGGAGCAGCGACTGCGGGTCGCCACCCTCGACGCTCAGGATCGGCCCGCGCGAGTCCCGGGAGGCGGCCTCCACCGTCTCGCGCCAGGCGGCGCTCGTGGTGACGAGCAGGACCGCGTCGGTCACCGGAAGATCCCCGGGCGGACGACCGGAGCCCCGGATCCGTCCGGTGCCGTGCGTGGGTCGGTCGACAGCCAGATGGTGCCGTGCTCGGCGGCGTAGAGGAGCCGCGGCACCTGGTCGGGCGGGAGCGCGAGGGTGACGAGCAGGGCACCCTGCGGCGAGGTGCCGGGGCGGTTCGGATCGTTCGTCTCGTCGGTCGCATCGGCCGTGCTCGGGTCGGCGACCTGCACGTTCGTGACGAGCACCTTCTGGAGGAGCAACCCGGTCTGGGTGGGCACGTTCCCCTCGCCGTCGAACGACGCGGTCACGGCGACGGTCGATCCGGGGGTGAGGAGACCGCCCACCGCCCGCTCCGGTGCGAGCGAGAGCGTGGTCGTGAGCAGGTCGGTCGGCACCGCCACCGAGTTGCCGGTGGACTGGTAGGCCGACGGGGTCGTGAACCGGGCCCGTACGACCTGCTCGCCCTTCACCAGCACGGCGCCCGCGACGAGACCCTTGATCTGCTTGAGGCTGGTGATCGCGCCGGAGGCGACGACCTTGCGGGGGATCTCCTCCTTCGCGACGCGGTCGCCGAGATCGCCGGTGGGGGTGCCCGCCGGGATCTCGTCCTGCACCACGTAGACCTCCACGACCTTCTGGCCCGCCTGGGCTCGGGAGTCGGCACCCTTCGCGTACGCGATCACGAGGATCGCGCCGAGGAGGGCGAGGATGATGGCTGCGATCAGACCACCGATTCTGCGGTTCACGGGTGTTCCCTCCTGGAGGTGGAATGCGGGTGGGTCAGGGCTTGCAGGCGAGGAGTGCGTCCGCCTGCTTCACGTCGATGGCGCAGATCCGGTAGGCGGCGACGTCCGTGAGGACGAGGCCGGGCGTGTGGTAGGCCGCCGTGAACTCGAGGGTCAAGGTCCGGAAATCCTGCGCCGGGCCGCTGTCGTCCACGAAGAAGGCCGTCACCAACGGTATCGGCCCGAGGGGGTCGTCGAGGATGACCGTGCAGGTCGTGTCGGACACCTCGTCGCAGTCGCCGCTCCAGTAGTCGAAGGCGGACACGCTGTTGGGGAACGCCTCGAGGACGACCCGCGTCGGCTGGGTGTAGTCCGTGGTGCACACGGAGCTGCAGTCGATCCGGCCATCCTGGGACCGGATGAACCCACTGCCGCTCCCCGCCCCGATGCTGGTGCGCAAGGTGTAGCCGACCCGGTTGAAGGTGGCGGTCACCTCGCGGTTCCGGTTGGTGTTCACAACGCATTGCAGTCCGTTCGGAGCGGAGCAGCCTCCCCAACTCACGAACCGTGATCCTGGGTCGGACTCCACGGCGGTCAGGGTGATGGTCTGGTTCCCCTGATAGTTAGTGCGGCACGTCGTCGTGCAGGTGGTGCCGGGGGGTTCGCTCGAGGTCACGGTGCCGGTGCCGTTCACGGTCACGGTGATCGTCTTGCTGCCGCTCCCGCCGCCACCGCCGCCGGTCGTCACGGTGATGGTCGACGAGACCTGCGTGCCATCGATCAACTTGCAGTTACCGGTGTCGGTGCACTTGAGGTTCGCCGAGACGGCGCCACTGGCGGTGAAGGACGCCGTGAACGTCACGGTCGTCGTTCCCGCCGGAGCCAAGGATTCCGACGCGGTGCAATCGAAGTAGCTCTGCCCACCCGTCTGCGACGGAACGCAGCCCGACACCATCGTGGCCCCCGCCGGGAGCTGGACGCGGATCGTGGGGGAGGTGATGGTGGTCGTCGGGGTGAGGTTCGAGATGGTCGCGGTGAAGGTGACCGTCCCGCCGCTCACGACGGTCGCCGACGTCGGCGTGAGGTTCGAGACGTTCGCCTTCCCGGGGATGGCGACCGCTCGGCGCTGCACGGCCCGCGCGAGCTCGAAGCGCCGGATTCGCGAGCGGTGGCTGCGGACCCGGCGCTCGCCCGTCCGGCCGGCGGCTCGGCCCGTGGCCGACGCACAGAGGTCCTGACGATCCTGGACGCCCTCGTACCCCTTGAACCGTGCGGTCACGTAGCCGCCGACCCGCGCGACCCAGGTCTTGCCGAGGTTCCCCCGGTTCGTGAAGTTCGGGCGCTCGGCGATGATCGGGAGGGCGAGGTCCTCGTCGGGCTCGAGGCTGCAGATGAGCCGGTCGACCTCGGTGGTGAACCCGTCCGGGATGCCGACTGAGGCGCAGTAGTACTCGCCGACGCGGGGGCTCGGGGAGATCGTCTGGCCGCCGAAGAGCGCCTTCCAGGTGGATTCGGCGGCGGCGGTGTCGCGGCACTGGCTGAAGGAGGTCGGTCCGTCGACGTTCCGACCGAGGTCCATGGCACCCCAGTACCCGCTGCCGCCACTCGAGCAGAGCCGGGAGTTCGCGCTCGAACTGACCTTCATCTCCTTCACGAGCGGCGAGGTCGGATCCGCGATCCAGCGCGCCAGGTCGTTGTTGCCCACCGCGTCCGCACAGACGGCGATCGGGAGGATACGGGGCTGCTTCCACAGCACCGAGGTCGAGGATCGGACGGGGATCTCGTTCCACCCGATGACGCCGGCGAACGAGGTCTGGGCCTCGGTGGAGCCACCCACCGTGACCACCCCGGTCTTGCGGGTCGGGTCCTGGCCGATCGCGCAGAACGTCATCGCCGCGTCGGACCGGTTGGCGGTGAGCGCGCTGTCGGCGGCGGTGGTGACGTCGGAGGTCGAGACCGCGCAGTCCCCGGCGTTCAACGAGTTCCCCGGCAGGGCTGCCCAGTCGCGCGCCTCCCGGGCGGCGGAGAGCGCGGCGGCGTCGGTCGCCTTCACCATGGACCGGCGGACCTGCCACGCGTACCCGAGGTCGACGGCGAACGCGATGCAGATCACGAGCAGGAGCGCGAGGAGCGCGACCATCACGGCGACCGCCCCGCGCTCGCTCGCGCGCTCGGTCACTCGCACCGGAACCTTGAGGTCGACGTGATGCTCTTCGGGCCGACGCCGCTGGGCACGAACGGGATGCTGAAGGTCACCTCGGCCCGGACCGTCACGTAGACGTTGCCGATGCCGGAGGCGCAGGGGTACACGGCGGCACTGCAGGCGCCCGAGGCGGCCGGCGAGGTGCTCCCGACCCCGACGGTCGCGGAGTCGGCGTCGACGGTGACTCCCGAGAGCGCATCGGTGGCCGCGGCGCACGCCGCGCTCGCGGTGCTCCCGCGCAGGGCGGCCACCCGACCACCCTCACGGGCGGCGGCCTGGGTCCCCTGGACCGCGTTCCAGTACAGCGAGAAGTAGATGATCCCGAGCACCAGGAGGACGAGCACCGGCAGGACGAGCGCGAACTCCACGGCCGCTGCGCCGCGTTCACGGGTCCTCGGGTCGCGGGGTTGGAGTCGACGCATTGCCGTCCTTAGGCCGTGGTGCTCGGGAGCACGAGACTCCCCGGAATGCCGAAAACGGGCGACGGAGCGAGGAATCGTACCCCGCGCCGTCGCCCGTTCCGGCGCGTGTCGCGCCTCGATCCGAGGATCAGAGCTTGTCGGTGATCTCCTCGAAGAGGTCGCTGAGGCGCCCACCGAGCAGGCCGACGGCGACGATGATCGCAACGGCGATCAGCGAGACCATGAGGCCGTACTCGACTGCGGTCGCGCCCTCCTCGTCGTGCTGCAGGGCGTTCTGGGCCTGCACGTACAGGCGGGTCAGGTGCTCCATCAGGTTGCTCCTCCGGGAAGTGTTCTGGACGGTGAGGCCACGGTACGGAGTTGCACCGGACCCTGCGTCCACACATTTGATGATTCGAGCGAACCGGGCAGGGGCAACGCCCCTCGATCCTGCCCGGGCGACCGCTCAGTGGAGATCAGCGCTCACGGAGTGTGATCCGATCCGTCCGCCGGCTCGATCGGAGGGGGCTCCCAGCCGGCCCGACGCGCCGCGGCCACCGCAGCGAGCTGCGAGTTGACGTTGAGCTTCGTGAGCACGGCCCGGATGTGGCTGCGCACCGTGGCCACCGCCACGAAGGTCCGCTCCGCGATCTCCTCGGCGGGCACGCCGTCCATGAGGTAGGCCAGCACCTCGCGTTCCCGTGCGGTGAGCCGCTCGAACGGTTCCAACCGGACGTGCTCGGTGCGCCGGTGTTCCCGGAGGAGGGCCAGGTACTCGGCCCGGCGTGACTCCGTGTGCTGTCGACGTCCGGCGGCGATCGCGGTGACCCGGTCGACGAGCACCTCGAAGGGTTCGGACTTGCTCACGACGTCGGCCGCGCCGGCCTCGAAGCACTCGGCCCACGCGATCTGGTTCTCCTCGCCCGTCATGATGACGACGTCGGCGCCGGTCGCGGCGATCGGTTCGATGAGCGGGAGCGATGAGCCGATCGCCCCGAGCTTGAGGTCCAGCAGCACGAGCGCGGGCCGGGCCGCAGCGAGCGCAGCGAGCACCGAGGGTTCGTCGGTGGGGGGCACCACCGTCGGTTCGATGCCCTGCCTCGAGAACGCGAGGCCCAGCGACTGGGAGAGCAGCTCGTGGTCGTCGACGATGGCGAGTCCGGTGATGCCGGGTTCGGTCACGTGGTGCCTCCGAGGCGACGCAGGGCGATGGCCCGCTCATCCTCGCTCAGGGTGACCGCGGCCGGGCGGACCTCGGTGTTCGCCGCGCCGGGGTCCGCGGTCACCGCCGACAGCCCGGACCAGGCCGGCAGGCTCACCACGAACCGCGCACCGCCACCCGGTCGGGGTGCGACCCAGATGTCGCCATCCTGACCGGTGAGCACGTCGCGGGCGATGGCCAGGCCGAGCCCGAAGCCCTCGCTCGCCGACGCGCCTCGCCGGCCGCGCTCGAAGATCGACTCGCGTTGACCGCGAGCCACGCCGGGTCCGCGGTCGTCGACGAGCACGAGCACGTGGTCGCCGTCCCGGGAGGCCGAGACGTCGATCGGGCTGCCCGGCGCGTAGCGCACGGCGTTGTGGATCAGGCCGTGGACGACCTGCGCGAGGTCGTCGGGACTGCCGATGGCGACGAGGTCCTCGGGCACGTCGAAGTTCACCGGCCACGACGAGGCTGCGACGACGAGGGTCGGACGCAGCGCCTCGAGCACGGGGAACGGACCGCGTTCGGCCGGTGCGGCCGGTGCCACCAGCTTGCGCAGCCGTTCGATCTCCGCCCGGATCGCGGCGGTCAGGTCGGCATCGTCCGTCGGCATGATCACCGACACGCCACCCTCGATGGCCGCCACCCGTGAGCGCACCTCGTGGAGTTGGGCCGCGATCTCGTCCTGGGAGGCGATGCGTCGCTGCACGGCATCGTCACGGGCGATCGTGGCGGCCAGGGCGATCGATCGGTGGCGGGCCGCGGCGAAGAGCAGCTCGGTCACCGCCCCCGCTACCGCGATGCCGCCGGCCGCGACCATGCCCGGTGCGCCGATGCGATCCACCATCTCGGAGGTGCCCACGGCGAGGTTCGCCATGGGGGCGCAGGCGATCGCAGCGAGGATCGGTACGAACCACGCGCCGTTCGCGAACCCGGACCGCCGGTAGCCGACGAGAGCCCAGGCGGTGAGCGACGTGAACGCGACGGCATCGAGGCCGAGTGCGACGACGCCGTTGGCGGGGTCGGCCACGTAGGCCCCGACGATGAAGCCGACCGTCACCAGCGCGAGCACGGTGCCGACGGAGCGAACCACCGAGATGCGGTTGTCGACCTGGGCCGCCCGGAGCCCGAAGACCGTGAGCACGGCGACGGCCAGCAGGCTCCCGCTCGTGACCGAGGTCGCCACGTCCACCGGTGCGTTGCGGGACAGGGCCGGGACGGCCGCGGTGATCGCAGCCAGACCGAACCAGTAGGACCGAGCGAGGCCGTCGAGGCGCCACCGGATGATGCCGGCGGCACCGGTCACCGCGAGCAGCACGCCGGCCACCACGGTGAGCGCCGAGTACACGCCGTTGCGGTCGAGGACGCCGGGCGCGAGGTGCGCAATGACCACGGCCGCCGTCGCGGCAGCGAGCACGGCCACGATCGAACGGGTCAACGACAGGTGCGGCACCCCCGCCATCGAACCGCGCCGGTCGACGCCGCGGTAGCGGGTTGTCGCCTCGTCGTGCTCGGGGGTCTCCACGTGTCCTCCTCGTCCTCCAGCGGATCCCGCCGACGGACGCGTCAATTGTGGCCTACGGCCCGTGCGGCCCGGCGCGTCCGGAGGGCATCGGCACGCGCGCTGCACCGCTTGAGGGTCCTCCGACCCACCCGAGCCGGGCCGAGGGGGCGGGCGGGCCCGCTGCTATCGTCGCCGCCTCGCGGGCGATTAGCTCAGAGGTAGAGCACTTCCTTGACACGGAAGGGGCCAGAGGTTCAAGTCCTCTATCGCCCACCGCGGGGCCCGGAGTCCGGGGCCACTCGCCGGAGCCACGTCCGGCTCGCCCACGGGATTCGGGCCTCAAGGCCGGCTTCCGGCATGCCGATGCCGGCTCCATGCGCACGGAACGGAACGCCTCGGCCCAGCGGGCGAGCGGGGCGGGCAGCGAGGCCCGGCTCGTGGTCGGCCTGACGGTCGGGGTCCTGCTCGTGGTCGCCGGGATCCTGGGGGGTGGCGTGGTCCACCTGCTCGAGAACGCCCACGGCATCCTGCGCGCCATTCCCTGATCGGCTGGGTTCAGAGCACCGACTCGATCGCTTCGACGACCTGCTCGAACAGGTCGCGGGTCGCCACGCCGAACGCGGTCACCGCGACGATGATCACCACGGCGATGAGCGACGCGAGGATCGCGTACTCGACCGCCGTGGCCCCTCGTTCGTCCCGCACGCGGTTCCTCCTCGCTCGTCGCTCGGCGTCCGGGACCGATGATGACCGGGAGCACCGCGAACTGCGTCCCCACTTGTGATGAATCAGCCCCGCCCGACCTCGGACGGCGAGCGCGGCGACGGCATAGCCTCCGGACCATGGACCGGGATGGGTTCGTCCACCAGCTGCCCGACGCGGACCCGACCGAGACCACGGAGTGGCTCGATTCCCTTGATGCGGTCGTCGGGGTGCACGGTCCGGACCGGGCGCGCTACATCCTCGAGCGGCTGCTCGAGCGAGCGGTCGATGCGGGGGTGCCGGTGTCGGCGCCGGTGTCGACGCCCTACGTGAACACCATCCCCGTCGCGCGCCAGCCCGGGTTCCCGGGGGACCTGGAGTTGGAACGGCGCATCCGGGGGGCGATCCGGTGGAACGCGGTCGCGATGGTGGACCGGGCGAACGAGCGCCACGAGGGTCTCGGCGGTCACCTGTCGACCTACGCGTCGGTCGCCACGTTGTACGAGGTCGGGTTCAACCACTTCTTCCGAGGCGCCGACGCGCCGGGCGGAGCCGACCAGATCTTCTTCCAGGGGCACTCGTCGCCCGGTGTGTACTCCCGGGCCTTCGTGGAGGGGCGGCTCGACGAGGTCGCCCTCGACGGGTTCCGCAGAGAACGATCGGCCGGCGGCCTCCCGTCGTACCCGCACCCGCGCCGTCGGCCCGACTTCTGGGAGTTCCCGACGGTCTCGATGGGTCTCGGTCCGTTGAACGCGATCGCGCAGGCCCGCGTGAACCGGTTCCTCACCCACCGGGACATCGTCGACACCTCGGCGGCTCGGGTCTGGTGCTTCGTCGGCGATGGGGAGATGGACGAACCGGAGGCGGGCGCCGGTCTCGGGGTGGCGGCGCGCGAGGAACTCGACAACCTGACCTTCGTGGTGAACTGCAACCTGCAACGCCTCGACGGCCCGGTGCGCGGCAACGGCAAGATCATCCAGGAACTCGAGGCGCGTTTCGCCGGGGCCGGTTGGAACGTGGTGAAGGTCGTGTGGGGATCGGGCTGGGATCCGCTGCTCGCGGCTGACACCGAGGGGGTGCTGCTGCGTCGCATGGGTGAGGTGCCCGACGGTGACTTCCAGCGGTACTCGGTGGAGACCGGTGCCCACATCCGCGAGCACTTCTTCGGAGCGGACCCTCGTCTCGCGGCCATGGTCGAGCACCTCAGCGACGATGACCTCCGGCGGCTCGGGCGCGGTGGGCACGACGAGGAGAAGGTCTTCGCGGCGTACGCGGCGGCGGTCGAGCACCGCGGGGCGCCGACGGTGGTCCTCGCCCACACGGTGAAGGGCTGGGCCCTCGGAACGGGCATCGAGGCTCGCAACGCCACCCACCAGATCAAGAAGATGACCCGGCAGGAGATGCTCGGGTTCCGCGACCGCCTGCAGCTGCCGATCGCCGACGCGGCCCTCGACGGCGAGCTGCCCCCGTACTTCCGGTTCCCGGAGGGCAGCGCGGAGTTCGAGTACCTCGCCGCGCGCCGTCGGTCGCTCGGCGGGCCGGTGCCCCGCCGGCGCCACGTCGCGCCGCCGCTGCCCGACCCCGCCCCGGCCACCTTCGCCGAGTTCACCGCAGGCTCCGCACCCCACGAGGCCAGCACGACCACTGCGTTCACCCGGCTCCTGCGCGGGCTGCTCTCCGACCCCGCCGTGGGCGCGCGGATCGTGCCGATCATCCCGGACGAGGCCCGGACCTTCGGCATGGACGCGCTCTTCCGCGAGTTCCGCATCCACGCGCCCGGTGGACAGCGTTACGAACCGGTCGACGCGAGCCTCCTGCTCTCGTACCGGGAGGCCGAGGACGGCCGCATCCTCGAAGAGGGCATCTCCGAGGCCGGGGCCATGGCCATGTTCACCGCGGTCGGCACCGCGCATTCGACCTGGGCCGAACCGATGATCCCGTGCTTCGTCCTCTACTCGATGTTCGGGTTCCAGCGGATCGGAGACCTCGCGTGGGCGTTCGGCGATCAACTCGGTCGCGGGTTCCTGCTCGGTGCGACCGCAGGTCGCACGACGCTGGCGGGGGAGGGCCTCCAGCACGACGACGGTCACAGCCAGGTGCTCGCTTCGGTGGTGCCGAACCTGCGGGCGTACGACCCGGCCTTCGCGTACGAGACCGCAGTCATCGTGGCCGACGGGATCCGCCGCATGTACGGCCCCGATCCCGAGGACTGCTGGTACTACCTGACCCTCTACAACGAGAACCTCGTGATGCCGCCGAAACCCGATGGGGCGGACGAAGGCATCGTGCGTGGTCTCTACCGGTACGCCGACCCGCCGGTGCCGGGGCATCCGGCCACGATCCTCGCCAGCGGATCGGCGATGGGCGCCGCACTCGATGCGCAGCGTCTGCTCGCCGACGGGTTCGGCGTCGCTGCAGAGGTGTGGAGCGCGACCTCGTGGAAGGCACTGCGGGAGGACGCGCTCGACGTGGCGCGCTGGAACCGGCTGCACCCGGGCGCCGAACCGCGGGTTCCCTACGTCACCGACTGCCTCGCGAGCGGCGCCGGTCCGGTGGTCGGGGTGAGCGACTGGATGGTCGCGGTCGCCGACCAGATCTCGCGCTGGGTGCCACGGCGGTTCGACGCGCTCGGGACCGACGGCTTCGGGTTCTCCGACACGCGACCGGCGCTCCGGCGGCACTTCGAGGTGGACGCCGAGCACCTCGCCGTCGCCGTGCTGAGCGCGCTGGCCCACGACAGCGTCGTGGAACCCGAGGTGGTGCGAGCCGCGATCGAGCGATGGGGGATCGACGCCGAAGCGCCGCCACCGCGCTACCTCTGAGGGTCAGTCGCGACCTTCGGGTCGAGCGTCCGGGTCCCAGGGTTCGGGCTCGTCCGTCTCGTCCTCGTCCTCGAGGTAGACCACGCCGGCGTCGTCCTCGTCGACGTCCGCGAGCGTGCGCCCGTCCTCACGGAACAGGCCGTCGTCGAACCCTTGCTTCATCTCGCGGGCTTCCCGGAAGCGCCGGGCGCGACCTTTTCTGGCCACCTGGTCACCTGACCTCGAGGGGCTCCACCGGGTGGAGCGTGGGCCGACGATTATCCCCCATCGCGCGGGGGTCGTGCGGAACCGTTCCGGACCCCGGGTTCAGGCCGGGTCCTGCTCCTCGGCGAGGGCCGCCCCGGGGCGCCGGAGGTAGGCCCGGTTGCCGAAGTGGTCGAGGTGCAGGACCTCCTCGAGTGGCCGCCGGGTGGTCGGGCCGTACCCGCCGCGCATCGGCCAGCCGAGCGGCACCACCGCCAGCGGCGTGACCCCGCGGGGCAGGTTGAGGGTGCGACGGGCGAGCGAGGTGTTCCAGAGCGGCAGCGTCGTGAGGGCGGCGCCGAGTCCGATGGACCGGGCGGCGAGCAGCAGGTTCTGGACGGCCGGGTAGACCGACCCGTAGTACGAGGTGCGACCCATCCGGGTCGGCCACGGGCGCCCGTGCAGGCAGGCGACGACGATGACCGGCGCATCCTCGAAGTGGTCGGCCTGCCACTGCACGGCCTCGAGCATTCGGGCGGCCTTGACGTCGCCCCGGGCTCGGCCGCGGTAGACGCGCTTGGCCACCGACCAGGCCATGCGGTTGAGCCGAGCGAGCGCGTGCTTCACGTCGGGATCGCGCACCGCGATGAACTCCCAGCCCTGGAGGTTCCCGCCGGTGGGCGCCTTCGTTGCGAGGCGCAGCACGTGGAGCAGGGTCTCGTCGTCGACCGGATCCGGACGCAGGCGACGCACGGCGCGCTGCGTCGCCATGGCGTCCTCGAGTGGCATCCCGAACCCGGGTGACACCTCGGGGTACGACGGCATGGACCCTCCTCGCACTGCGACGACCGCCGGAACGGACGGTCGGGGAACTCGCAGCGTAGTGGCGGTACGGGGGTGGTTAGACTGCCGCCCCTCGGGCGATTGGCTCAGTCGGTTAGAGCGCTGCCTTCACACGGCAGAGGTCGGGGGTTCGAGTCCCTCATCGCCCACCGGGACCGGCGAGCGGTGGCGGGAATGCCCCGACGCCTACACCCCGTTCGCTGCGATGGTGTAGATCGACCACGTTCGGTTGCCCGCAGTACTCGAGGTGCTCCCGGCGAGGGACGGGAACGGAGAGCCGAGCCAGTTGCCGCGAGCCTGCGAACACAGCGGGTCGCTCAACTGCTTCGAGACGAGTGCCGGCAGGCTCCAAGGTCCGTTGTTGGGGTTCCCGAACTCGAAGGACCAAGGGTCGATGAGGACTGCGTTGTAGCTGGGCGTCCCAGTGTTCCGGTTCCACGATTCGAGTTCGATGGAGTAATCGGCGGGAAGACCCAGTTCTGTGGCGTAGGGGAAGCACCTGCTCGTGGGTTGACTCCCGATCGTCACGGAGCCATTGGCTGTGGCACCGACGATCAACGGGTCGCCGATGATCATGTTGCAATCGTCGCCATTCACGCCGTAGCACGGGTACAACCCGCCGCACGGCCCGTACGGATCAGTCGGCGTTCGGCCGGCGACGGTGACGAGTTCGAGCCGAACCTCGTTCGCCGCGCATCCGGTGTTCGTGTGACGGACGGTGTAGGTCCCGACGTAGGTCCGGAACGCACTCCCGCCCGCTCCGGGTGCGCCGGTCGCGCCGGTCGGGCCGGTGGTGCCCACCGCGTTCCACGACTCGATGGTGTCGGTGCGGCCCGAGCACTTCGTCGGCGGAACGTTGCGGCGGATCGTGTCGGAGCGCACGATGCCTCCGCTGCTCACGCACGCGTAGTAGCGGTCGGCCGCGTTCGGCGGGTTCACGACGACCGCGTAGGCGATGCCCCCGAACGCCAACCCGATCACGACACCGAGCGTGATCCAGCGCAACCGCTTCACCGTCTGCACCGCCGTACCCCCAAGGTTCCCGGACGAACTGCGAAAGCCTCACCTGCCACGCAGCGTGGCGTCAAGGCCCGTGGCGTGGCCGCCGGCTCAGGCGAGGCGGACGCCCTGGCGTTCGAGTTCCCGTTGGATCCGGGTCGGATCGAGGTCCCGGGGCCGGGCGCCGCTCCGGACGCTCTCGGCCGCCGCCGCGCCGGCGCCTTGACCCGTCACCACGCAGCAGGCCATGTTGCGGGTCGCCGCGTGGGCGATCCGGTCGCCGCCCGTGGCCCGGCCCGCGACGAGGAGCCCGTCGAGGTCGCGGGGCAGCAGGTTCCGGTAGGGGACCTGGAAGTACCGGCCGGTCGTCGGGAGGATGAGCACGCCGTAGCCGTCGATGAACTCGGGGAAGATGCCGATCGAATCCTCGAAGCGGGCCTCGTGCCGCACCTCGTCCTCCGTGAGGTCGTGCTCGGCGCAGATCTTGCGGGTGTCGCGCACGCCGATCGTCGTTCCGAAGTTCCGGAGGCGGGCCCGTTCGCAGCCGGGCACGTAGCGACGCATGGCCTCGATCGCCAGCAGCACCCGTCGGCGACCCTCGATCTCGGCCCGGGTGAGCGAGTCGGCATCGGTGCCGTCGACCCCGTCGAGGTGCACGAGGTTCATGTAGGTCAGCTCGCCGGTCTCGTGTGCGGCCCCCCAGGTCCCGCCGATCGTCGTGAGGTCGGCGGGCAGCAGACCGTCCGCGACGGCCCGCGCGAAGGGTTTGCCGAGGAACGGCGAGAACATCGCGTCCTCCTTGCCGCTCGTCTCGATGCTCCACTCGGAGTTGCCGGACCAGTCGGCGTACGTCTGCGGATCGGCGCGCACGCCCTCGAGGAACGCAGCGATGTCGACGCCGGCGAGGTGGAACAGCACCGACGCGGCCATCGCCTCCTCGGTTGGCGTGCGCCGGGTGGGGGCGCCGGCCCGGTGGGCGAGGTCGGCGTCGCCGGTGGCGTCCACGACCACCTGGGCCACGAGGGCCTCGCGTCCGGCCTTCGACTCGGTGATGACGCCCACGACCCGTCCCTCGTCCACGACCGGTGCGACCACCGTGCGGTGGAGCATCGGGTGGATGCCGGCCTCGAGGACCATCCGGTCGGCGACGACCTTGAAGCCCTCGGAGTCGAGCTCGTAGGAGTCCGACTGGGTCTCGGGCACGGCGGCCCCGAGGGCGAGGGCCCGGGCCTCGAACTCGGGCACGAGGCCGCCGGCCTCGACGGTCTCGGCGTGGCGGTACCAGGCGAGACCCTCGACCCCGACGGCGGTGATGTTGCCGCCGAAGAAGCCGTGGTGCTCCACGAGGGTGACGGCGACCCCGGCCCGGGCGGCGGTGAGGGCGGCGGCCAGCCCTCCGGGCCCGGAGCCGACGACGAGCACGTCCGTGGTGTGGACGACCTCGACCCGCCGGGCCGCCTCGTCGACGTGTTGGGGCCCGACCACGGGACCAGCGTACCGGCGGTCGGGCCGGGGTCGCCCCGGGCCGACCGGCCGCGGGTCGGGGCTCAGGGTCCGCGGGAGGCGATTGGCAGACGGCCCCCGGCGCGGCAAGAATGGAGTCCTCATGCAGATCGAATCGCGTGACTCCGTCTCCCTCAAGCCGGTGGAACTCGACGAGTTCAGCCAGCTCCTCGCCACCGTCGGGCTCGCCTCGATGGACGACCACCTCGAGGGTCAGGTCGAGAAGTTCCCGCTCATCGTGCTCGCGAGCGTCGATGACGAACGGCACGGCTTCCTCTTCGGATCGCTCGAGCGCGTCGGCGGTACACCGTGCGTGCTGTGGGGTCTCGGTGCCGTCCGCAAGGGCCGTGCCTCCGGGACGACGATCAAGGGCATGGTGGCCGAGCTGTACCGGCGGGCCGCCATCTCCTTCCCGGACGAGGACGTGCTCGTGGCCGGTCGCATCGCGCACCCGGCGGCCTACGGGCTCGTCGGCCAGCTCGACGACGTCGTGCCCCGTCCCAACTACAAGCCGACCGGCGAGGAGCGGGCCTGGGGTCGACGGCTGGCGAAGCGGTTCGGCTGCGACGCCCGCTACGACGACCAGGCGTTCCGGGTCCAGCCGGGCAAGTGCGTGGAGCCCGTGCTCGACGCCAGCACGGTGAAGGGTGGCGGCAAGGCGGCGACGACGATCGTCGGCACCTGCGACCCGACCCGGGGTGAGGCCGTCATCGCCTTCGGCTGGGCGACCGCCGATGCGCTGGCCGGTGGCCTCGGCGCCATCGACTGACGCCGTTCAGCGTCGCCGAGCGAGGATCGCCTCGATCTCGGCCACCATCGCGTCGACGTCGGTGACCGGCAGTCGGCAGGTTCCCCCCTCGCAGACGTAGGCCGTGGCGCGCCCGTCGACCGACGGGCGATCGGCCAGCAGCGGCGATCGCGTCGCATCGTCGTCGCGACGAGCGCGCACGGTGACGGTGGCCGGGAGCAGGCGGGACGCGAGCGCCGCCTCGAAGCCGTCCGCGTCGCCGACGAGCGCCACCTCGAGCGTCGGGGTCTGGGCGCGTTCGAGGGCGACGAGGGTCTGGGCGAACGAGAGCGGGTGCTCGACCGCGACCGACGCGGAGAGTCGCAACGCGCCGAGCGCGGCCTCGCGGTGGCGCGCCTCGCCCGTGAGGTCGGCGAGGCGCAGCAGCGCGTCCGCGGCGAGACCGTTGGCGCTCGGGGTCGCGTTGTCCTGCAGGTCGAGCGTGCGGGCGATGAGCGCCTCGGCGTCAGCCGCGGTGGTGAAGAAGCCGCCGCCGGGTCGTCCGAAGCGTTCGACGAGTGCGTCGGCGACCGACCGGGCGTCGTCGAGCCATGCGAGGTCGTCGAGCTCGGCGAGGGTGACGAGCGCTGCGAGCAGTGCCGCGTGGTCCTCGGCGTACGCCAGCAGGTGGGCCCGGCCGGCCTGCCAGGAGCGCAGGAGTCGACCGTCGGCGTCCCGGAGGTCGTCGAGCAGGAACCGG
>JBJTQX010000054.1:0-12003 GCA_046075855.1 Actinomycetes bacterium | reverse complement strand
CCAAGCCATCACGGCCTCGGGTTCGGGATGTATGGCAGCCATCGATACCGAACGCTGGCTCGAAGCTCACCACTGACCGTCCCCTGGCACTCGCGGCCCGAGGTAGCATGAGGTCCTTCCCTTCGGACCCAAAGGATGTTGCCATGGCTGACGGAATCGTCACGTTGACCTCTGGAACTTTCGACGAGACCGTGAACTCGTCGTCCACCCCCGTGGTGGTGGACTTCTGGGCCGAATGGTGCGGACCCTGCAAGATGATCGCCCCCGTGCTCGACGAGATCGCGAGCGAGCAGGCCGGCAAGCTCACCATCGGGAAGCTCAACATCGACGACAACCCCGACGCAGCGCGGCGCTACGACGTCATGAGCATCCCGACGCTGCTCGTGTTCAAGGACGGCACGCCGGTGAAGCGGATCGTCGGTGCCAAGGGCAAGGCGCAGCTGCTGCAGGATCTCGCCGAGTTCATCGGGTGACCTCGAGCGTCCTCCGGGTCGGATCCGGCGGCGAGCCGGTCCGCGACCTCCAGAGGCGCCTCGCCGCCGCCGGGCACCCGGTGAGCGATCCGATGGGCACCTTCGGCCCCGACACCGAGGTCGCCGTTCGCGCCTTCCAGGAGTCCCGGCGGATCCGGATCGACGGGATCGTCGGGCGCCAGACCTGGAGCGCGCTCGTGGAGAGCGGGTGGGTGCTCGGTGACCGACTGCTCTCCGAACGGCGGCCGATGCTGCGGGGCGACGACGTGCTCGCGCTGCAGCGCCGGCTCAATGGGCTCGGGTTCGACTCGGGCCGCGAGGACGGCATCTTCGGCCCGGACACCTCGCGGGGTCTGCTCGATTTCCAGCGGAACGCGGGGATATCCCCCGACGGCGTGGTCGGACCCTCGACCATCGCCGCGCTCAACCGCCTCGGTGATCAGGCCGGGGAGTCGGTCGCAGCCGTCCGTGAACGGGAGGCCCTGCGCAACGCCCCTCGTGACCTCACCGGTCGTCGGATCCTCCTCACGACGCCGCCCGAGCTCTCGCCCCTCGGCGCCGTGGTCGAGCGACACCTGGCCGAGGCGGGGGCCCTCGTGGTCGCCGACCTCCAGGGCAGCGACGACCCGACCCTCGTGGCCGAGGCGAACTCCTACGGGGCTTCGCTCTTCCTCGCGATCCGCCCCGGGGATCGCCCGGGGGCGCGGGTCTGCTACTTCGAGTCCTCGCGGTACCGGTCGGAGGCCGGGTACCGCATGGCCGGCGCGGTCTCGGCGGCGATCGAGCCGGTGCTCGGCGGTCTCGACCCCGTGAACACGGGCGGTCGCATGACGCAGGTGCTGCGGGAGACCCGGATGGCCGCCGTGGTGGTCGAGCCCTTGGCCGAGCACGATGCCGACGCGACCGCGCGAATCGTCCGGAGCATCGAGGCCCTCGGGCTCGCCATCGCCGAGGGGGTTCGCCGGGGCATCGAGGACCCTGATCTCGACGCGACGGCCGAGCAGCCGGTCGTCGAGCTACCGCCCGACTGAGCGACGGGTCGGATCAGGCGGGCCGGCCCTCGGTCATCGCCCGGTAGATGCGTTCGAGGTCCTCGAGGTCCGAGAACTCGACCACGATGCGGCCACGCTTGCCGGACATCGTCACCTTGACCCTCGTGTCGAGGTGATCCCCGAGCAGGTTCTCGAGTTCGAGCAGCGCGGCCGGTCGGGACGGGGATGCCCCACCAGCCCCCGGGGAGCCGCCCCCCGGACCCGTCGCCGGCGATCCGCCCTGCTCCCGAACCGCCTCCTCGACCGCCCGAACCGACAGTCCCTCGGACACGGCCCGAGCGGCGAGGCGCTCCTGGAAGGCACGATCCGGACTCGCGAGGAGCGCTCGTGCGTGGCCCATGTCGAGGGTTCGGTCGCGGACCATCCGCTGCACCGTCGGGGGGAGTTGCAGGAGTCGGAGCGTGTTCGACACCGACGCCCGGCTACGGCCGACGCGGGTCGCCACCTGCTCGTGGGTCATCGAGAAGTCCTCGATGAGCTGCTGGTAGGCCGCCGCCTCCTCCATCGGGTTGAGGTCGGCCCGGTGCACGTTCTCCACCAGCGCCTGCTCGAGCGCCGCCGTGTCATCGGTCTCGCGGACGAGGGCCGGGATCGTCTGGAGTCCGACCCGACGGGAAGCCCGCCAGCGGCGCTCGCCGGCGATCAACTCGTACGTCCCGTCGCCCTTCGGGCGCACGAGGACGGGCTGGAGGACCCCCACCGCGCGGATCGACTCGGCCAGGGAGGTGAGCTCCTCCTCGTCGAAGTGGGCTCGGGGCTGGTACTGGTTCGGGGTGATGGAGGCCAGCGGGAGCTGCTCCAGCCCGCCACCGCTCTCCACCGGGGCAGCCTCGCCCGGACCTGAGGGGATGAGGGCTCCGAGCCCCTTACCCAGACCGCCGCGCCGTGCCATGGCTCACCTCCTTGGCCAGCTCGCGGTAGGCCAGGGCCCCACGAGACAGCGAGTCGAACACCGTGATCGGCTGGCCGAAGGACGGGGCCTCCGACAGCCGGACCGTCCGGGGGATCACCGTGCGGTACACCGTGGCCCCGAAGTGGTTCCGGACCTCCTGCTGGACCTGGTCCGAGAGCTTCGTCCGACCGTCGTACATCGTGAGCACGATGCCCCGGACCTGCAGGCTCGGATTGAGGTTGTTCTGGACCAGGCTCACGTTGCGCACGAGCTGGCTGAGGCCCTCGAGTGCGTAGTACTCGCACTGGATCGGCACGATCACATCATCGGAGGCCGCCAGAGCGTTGATGGTCAGGAGCCCCAGCGACGGCGGGCAGTCGATGACGACCCAGTCGAAATCGTCCCGGACGCCGTCGATCGCCCGCTTGAGCTTGAGCTCCCGTGAGAATGCCGGGACCAGCTCGATCTCGGCGCCGGCGAGGTCGATGGTGGCGGGGGCCACGAACAGGTTCTTCAGGCTCGTGGCCTCGATGCAGTCCTCCAGGGGCAGGTCGGACATCAGGACGTCGTAGATCGAGGCCTCGAGGTTCCGGGCGTTGATCCCGAGGCCCGTGGTGGCGTTGCCCTGGGGGTCGAGGTCCACGACGAGGACCCGGAAGCCCTGCTCGGCCAGGGAGGCGCCCAGGCTCACCGAGGTCGTGGTCTTGCCGACTCCGCCCTTCTGGTTGGCGATCGAGACGACCCGGGGCAGGGTGAACCGCTCCGGGTTGGTCTCGGGCGTCGGGGCCGGGGGTGCGGCCTCCACGGGGTCGCTCTCGGGGCCGGACGGGCCCTCCGCCACGTCCTCATCCCCCGCTTGCAGGTCGGTCACTGCTGCTCCATCCGATCCGTCGTCCACTGCTACGGGTTCGACCGGGATCGAGCCGAGCGGCGTCGATCCCTCCCCCTCGGTCGGGGGCGGGGCATCGTCCTCGCCCTCCCGTTCCACCGCGGGTTCCTGCGGGGCCCGATCGGCCGATCGGCGCAGGAAGGAGAATGGTCCCCGCCCCTCCGATGGCCTGCTCGCCACGTACGCCCCGTCCTCGATCCAGCCGCCACCGGTCGTTCGGTGGAGGCGGCGCCATACTCCCCGAGGCCCGGGTCCGGGTCAAGCCTTTCGGCGGGATTGGCCCCGTGTTCCACGTGGAACGTCGTCCGGGCCCTCGCGGTGACTCCCCGGCGTTCCACGTGGAACATCACCAGAGCGGTCGCTTCTCCGGGATACCGGTGCGGCGGGGGAAGCGCTCGGGGCACAGGACGTCGAGGCGGGCCGCCATGAAGTTGCTGCCCGCCACGCGCTCGAACCACGGCGCCGACAACCCCAGTTCGGCCATGCCCTCGGAGGGCCACCGGTCATCGCGGGGCTCCGGTGGCTCGCTGACCGAGAGGATCCCGGAGGTCCGGAGCAGGGGAGCCGCACACTCGGCGGTGGCCGGGGGCGGCCCGAAGCCCCGGGCCACGACGAGGTCGAACGATCCGCGGAGGTCCTCTCGACGCCCGAGCTCCTCGGCCCGCCCGGCCTCGACCTGGACCCGGTCCCCGAACCCCAGCACCGTGCGGGCCCGGTCGAGGCTCTCGCACCGCCGGGCTCGGGCGTCGATGAGCACGGCCTCGGACTCGGGCAGCACCATCGCCAGCACCAGCCCGGGCACGCCTCCGCCGGAGCCCAGATCGGCGAACCGCCCGACCGGCTGTGGGAGCGCGTCGGCCCATGCCAGGGCATGGTCCAGGTGGTCCTCGACCGGGCCGGGACCGAGAGCGCCCTCCTCCTTGGCGGTCCCGAGGACCGTGAGGAGGAGGGCGCGGTCGGCGTCCGTGAGCCGGGGCATCGCCGGCGGTCCGATCAGACGGGTCGGATCACGACGTAACGGCGGGGGTCGTCGCCCTCGGAGAGGGTCTCGACCCCGTCGACCTCGATGAGGGCGTCGTGGACGACCTTGCGGTCCGAGGCGTTCATGGGGTCGAGGGCCTGCTCCTTGCCCGACTCCTTCGCCCGTTCGGCCACGGAGACCGCGAACTCGGCCAGCGCCTGGCGCCGGGCGGCCCGGTAGCCCGAGACGTCGACGTGCAGCCGGGCGGTGCCGGTGCCGCAGTGCCGGTGCATGACCGCCCGGGAGAGCTCCTCGATGGCCACCATGGTTGCGCCCTGCGGGCCGATGAGCAGGCCGAGGCCCTCGCCCTCGATCGAAACGGTGATGTCGTCCTCCTCGATGACACTCGAAGCCGTGCCCTCGTAGCCGAAGGACCGCACGAGCCCCACCAGGAACTCCTCCGCGATGGTGGCCTGCTCCGCCACCGGAACGCTCGACTTCTCCACGACCTTCTCCCCTGCTCCACCGGACGAACGCCCGGAGCCACCACGACGCCGGCGGCGGTTGCCGCCCCCGGCCTGACCTTCGCTTCCGGCGTCGCCGGCCGGAACCGCCTCACGCGCGTCGCCCGAGGGCTTCTGCTCCTTGGGTCCTCGCGGCTCGTCGGATCCGCCCGACCGGCCCCGGCCCTGGCCGCGGCCCGAGCCGCCGCCCGGACGTGACCCGCCGCCCTCCCCGCGCTCGCGCTTGTTCCGCCGCCGCCGGTCGTTCGGCTTCTCGCGGGAGATCGGCTTGACCCGAGCGCGGATCCGGGCCGGCGTGGCCCCGATCCCCAGGATCCCCGACTTGGGCTGCTGGACGACCTCGAACTCGAGGTCGGCCTCATCCACCCCGAGCACGGTGAGGGCCGCGTCGACCGCGTCCTCGAGCGAGCGGCCGGTGGTCTCGATCCATTCCATCTACTTCTTCCGCTTTCTCTTGCGGTTCCGGTTGCGGGCCGCCGCTGCGCCGTCGGGCGCTGGCGCGGAGCCGTCCGATGCCTGTTGATCCTTGGTCGATCCGGGTGGAGCTGACCCGGCTTCTCGGGCCTTGGCCTCGATGGCCGCGGCCTTCGCCTTCTTGCCCACGGGTTCGCCCGTGGGCGTGCCGATCTTGCGGTACACGACCTCCTGCTGGCCGATCTGCCAGAGGTTGCTCACGAAGAAGTAGAGGACCACGCCGGCTGGGATGTTGATCGAGATGAAGGCGAAGAAGAGCGGCATGATCCGGCCGACCATCTGCATCTGCGGGTTCGCCTGGGTCTGGAACCGCATCGTCTGCTTCTGCTGGACGTACGCGGACACCACGACGAGGGCGACCAGCCCCCAGTACGGGAGGGCCGCGATGAGCGAGTCGTGGCCCTTGCCGGCCGAGAGGTGGAGGTCGAACATCCCGTTCGGGAAGAAGGGGAGCTTGTAGACCGGTGACTTGGCCAGACACTCCGCGCCGCTGGCATCGCAGATCGCCGAGTACATCGAGGAGAAGGCACCGTTCTTCGGGATGTGCTTCGGGATGTTGTTGAGGAGCCGGTAGAGACCGATGAAGATCGGCATCTGCAGGAGCAGCGGGAGGCAGCCCCCGAAGGGGTTGATCTCGTTCTCCTTGTAGAACTTCATCATCTCTTCGTTGAGCTTCTGGCGGTCGTCCTTGTACTTCGCCTGGAGCCGCTTGATCTCGGGCTGGGCCCGCTGCATGGCGAGCATCGATCTCGCCTGCTTGGCCGTGAGCGGCCAGACGAGCAGCCGGAGCACGACTGTGAGGAGGATGATCGAGATACCGATCGACGGGATGAACCGGTAGAAGAACGCCAGGACGAACCCGAGGAGGTTCAGGAAGGCGTTGAACACATCGCCGATGACGTTCGCGAGGAGGGGCACGGGGATCACTCCGTCGGGTCGTTCCGTAGGGGGACGGGGTCGTAGCCACCCGGGTTGAACGGGTGGCAGCGGGCGATGCGCCGGGTCCCCATCCAGGAACCGCGCACCACGCCGTACTCCTCGATGGCCTCGAGGGTGTACTGCGAACAGGACGGCGCGAACCGGCACCGAGGCATGGTCCCGACCATCAACCTCTGGTAGAGGCGGATCGCGCCGGTCGCCGCACGACGGGGGAGTGGACGCTTCGTCCCGTACGGGGTGGTGGGGGCTGCAGTCTGCATAACTACTCGGCCTCTCGCAAGGCGATGAGGGCTCGGCGCAGTGCCGCCTCGAGGTCGGGGGTGTTCATGCGGACCGCCTCGGGTCGGGCCGCCACGAGGTAGGCCGAACCGGGGACCATCTCGGCCTCGAGACCCGCCAGGATCGCCCGGAGGCGGCGGCGCAGCCGGTTCCGGACGGGGGCCGAGCCGACGTGGCGGCCGAGCGCGTAGGCAACCCGCGGCGGATCACCGGCCGGGCCGTCGACACGGCGGACGGAGAGGGCACCGGCGCGACGGGTCGGAGCGCCTGAGAACGCGACGAAGGTCGCATGGTCGCGGATGCGCCAGATCAGGCCGAGAGGCGGGCGCGACCCCGCGAGCGACGGGCCTTGAGCACCGCGCGGCCACCCCGGGTGCGCATGCGGGTGCGGAACCCGTGCTTCTTCTTGCGCTTCCGGTTGTTGGGCTGGAACGTCCGCTTCACGCTGGCTCCCTGACGAGGGGTGGGCCCCCGAGCTCCGCGAACTGTGGCGGGGCGGTTCCGGGGGCGGAGACGAGGCCGCATCCTAGGGGTCGCGACGGTTACGGCGCAACGTGGCTGCGAGCCTGTGGACGAAGGTCGAAGTCGCGCGCCGCGCCCTTGGGGACAACCCGTGAGAGCCAGAGCCCGTGCGGCTCTGCGGAGTTATCCACCGTTGGCGAGCGCCGGGGTCCTTTGCTACGTTCGCCCTCCCCGCCCGGAGCATCGGCCTCGTCCGGCGGGTCTTCCCCGACCGGGTCCGCCCGGAGCAGGCCGCGAGGGCGAGTGGTGCGCCACGGGCGTCCACCAGGTGTGGATGGGTTCCGTGGATCGGGCTGGAGTGGGGATGACGACGCAGGCGGATGAGCTCTGGGAGATCGGCGCGGCCGCGGTGCGGGCCGAGTTGAAGGATGCGACGTGGAACGCCTGGTTCCGCGAGGTTCGGGCGGTCGAGTTCGACGGGGCGACCCTGACCCTGTCGGTCCCGAGCGGTGTGACCCGCGAGAAGCTCCGCAGCAACTACACGGGGCTGCTCACCTCCCTCCTCCAGGAGGCGACCGGTGAGGACATCGAGGTCGACCTCGTGGTCGCCGCGGCCCCCCGCCTCGAGGAGGAGATCCGCCTCGACGACACGCTCTCCATCCGATTCGGCGACGAACTCCCGGCCCCGGCGACCGTCCCCGCCGTGCCGGCCGCGCCCGCCCCGGACGGCGGCCCGGTGGCCGACCCGTCCCAGTGGACCTCGCTGAACCCCCGGTACACCTTCGACCAGTTCGTCATCGGCGCATCGAACCGCTTCCCCCACGCCGCCGCACTCTCGGTCGCCGAGAACCCGGCCCGGTCCTACAACCCGCTCTTCATCTACGGGCCAGCCGGGCTGGGCAAGACCCACCTGCTCCACGCCATCGGCAACTACGTGCGTGACGTCCACCACCTGCCCCGCGTCCGCTACGTGTCGACCGAGACCCTCATGAACGAGTTCGTCGACTCGATCCGCACGAACACCTCGAACACCTTCCGCCGGCGCTACCGCGAGGTCGACGTGCTGCTCGTCGACGACATCCAGTTCCTCGAGCGCAGCCAGCAGCTCCAGGAGGAGTTCTTCCACACCTTCAACTCGCTCCACGCGGCCGGCAACCAGATCGTGATCTCCTCGGACCGTCCACCGAAGCAGATCCCCCGGCTCGAGGACCGTCTGCGCACCCGTCTCGAGTGGGGCCTCATCACCGACGTGTCCCCGCCCGAGTTCGAGACCCGTCTGGCGATCCTGCGCATGAAGGCCGAGTCCGAGGGACTCGACGGCATCCCGCCGGGGGTCCTCGACTTCATCGCGTCGAACATCTCCGACAACGTGCGCGAACTCGAGGGCGCGCTCATCCGGGTCGCCGCCTACTCCAGCCTCAACCGGGCCCCCCTGACCGAGGAGATCGCGCGCCAGGTCCTCACCGACATCCTGCCGCCGACCCAGCCGCGCATCATCACGCCGGAACTCATCCTCGACGAGACCGCCAAGATGTTCGGCTTCACGGTCGAGGACCTCTGCGGCAAGAGTCGGCGCCGGCCCCTCGTCATCGCCCGCCAGATCGGCATGTACTGCTTCCGGGAGATGACCGACTACTCGTACCCCCGGATCGCCGAGGAGTTCGGCGGTCGGGACCACACGACCGTGATCCACGCGGTCGAGAAGGTGAAGGCCCTCATGACGGAGCGGCACATCGTCTTCGACCAGGTCAACGAACTCATGGGCCGGATCCGCTTGGGGACCGGTGCATAACCCTGTGGAAGGCTGGGGAAAACCCGGGGCGCGCGGTGGGAAAGTCAACCCGGGTGTCACCAGCCGTTCACCCCTCGGGTCGGCGCTGTGGACGGCCGGGGCCGGGTCAGGATGGTCCCTGACCTGCGGTTCGGCCGGGTTGTCCCCAATCCACAGGCCCTACTACCACTACAACCATCATCAACGAACCACAGTGTGTGGAGGTATCCGGTGAAGTTCCGCTGTGAGCGAGACACCCTGGCCGAGTCCATCGGCATCAGCCAGCGGGCCGTGGCGGCCCGGAGTGGGGCCATGCCGGTGCTCTCCGGCATCAAGGTCACCGCAGCCGATGACGCCATCGAGCTCGTGGGTTCCGACCTGGATCTCACGATCCGCGTCCGCATCCCGGCACAGGTCGACGTTCCGGGCACCGCGGTGGTGCCGGCCAAGCTCTTCGACGGCCTCACGAGCCGGCTCAAGCCGGGCAGCGTGACCTTCGAGGTGGCCGGCGACGACGCCCGCATCTCCGGCGGACCGGCGCAGGTGAGCGTGCGCCTGCTGCCCGCCGAGGAGTTCCCGCGGGTCGGGAGCCCCGAGGGCACCACGGTCGAGGTCGAGGCCGGCCCGTTCGCCGAGGCGCTGCGCCAGGTGATCCCGGCGGCCTCGAAGGACGACGCCCGCCCGATCCTCACCGGCGTGCTGCTCGCGGCGACCTCGAGCGGGCTGCGCCTCGTCGCCACCGACTCCTACCGTCTCGCGGTGCGCGACCTGCCCGGCGTGGGTCTGCTCAACGAGGGCCAGAAGGTGCTGGTCTCGGCCAAGGGTCTCAACGAGGTCCAGCGCGTGTTCGGGCAGGGAACCATCACCGTCACGCTCGGCGAGCGCGAGGTCGCGTTCGCCTCGGAGGATCGCTCGGTGGTCACCCGGCTCATCGACGGCGACTTCCCCAACTACGAGCAACTCATCCCGAGCGGGTACCCCAACCGCCTCACCGTCTCGCGGGAGGCGCTCGAGGAGGCCGCTCGCCTCATGCAGATCGTGGGTGAGGGTCGGGACTCGACGCCGGTCCGCCTCACGATGAGCGGCGACGGGCTCGAGTTGAGTGCGACCGCGCAGGAGCGGGCGGACGCCAAGGAGTCCATCGAGGCGAAGTTCGAGGGCAGCGACATGAGCGTGGCCTTCAACCCGCAGTTCCTCATCGACGGTCTGGCGGCCATCGGCGGCGAGGAGGCACTCCTCGAGACCGTCGACCCGCTCAAGCCGGCCACGCTCCGGTCGAACTCCGCCGAATCCGGGGAGTTCCTCTACCTCCTCATGCCGGTCCGCATCTCGTAGACGGCCCCGACGGCGTTGCGTCTGGCCCGGCTCTGGCTCACCGATCTCCGCTGCTACGACGCGCTCGAACTCGAGCTGCCCGACGGGTGCACGGTCATCACGGGCGCGAACGGCCAGGGCAAGACGAGCCTGCTCGAGGCGGTCGACTGGATCGCGACCGGGCGTTCCTTCCGCGGCGTGCCGGACGCCGCGCTCGTGCGCGCCGGTGCGTCGAGCGCGATCGTGCGGGCCGAGGTCGCACGCGGCGGCGGCTCGACCCGCATCGAGGCGGAGATCCGCGCGACCGGACGCAACCGGATCCTCGTGAACGGCCAACCGCTCCCGCGTCGGCGCGACCTGGTCGATGGGCTGCGCGCGACCGTCTTCTCGCCCGATGACCTCGAGCTCGTGAAGGGCGGCCCCGCGCTGCGCCGCGGGTTCCTCGACGACCTCCTCGCCGCGAGCGCTCCCCGGTACGAGTCGTTGCGCACCGACTACGACCGTGTGCTGCGCCAGCGCAACGCACTCCTCAAGGGGGGAGTGCGCGACGAGGAGGCCCGTACCACGCTCGAGGTGTTCGACGCGCAGCTCGCGCGCGCGGGCGCCGAGCTCATCCGCGCCCGGTTGCGGCTCACCGACCGCCTGCTGCCCGAGGTGGCCCGGGCCTACGCCGACCTCGCGTCCGAGGAACCCGCGATCACCGGTCGGTACGAGGTCGACTGGACGCAGGCGGCGTTGCCCGACGACCCGGCGGGGCTCGAGGCCCTGCTCGTGGCGGCTCTGGCCGAGCACCACCGGCGAGAGGTGGACCGGGGCGTGACCCTCGTCGGTCCGCACCGGGACGACTGGCGCCTCGAACTGCACGGGCTCGAGGCCCGCACCACCGCCTCCCAGGGCGAGCAGCGCTGCCTGGCCCTCGCCCTGCGACTCGGCGGCCACCGGGTGGTGGCCGGGGTGGTGGGCGAGGAGCCCCTCCTGCTGCTCGACGACGTGTTCAGCGAACTCGATCCCCGGCGCTCGGCGGCGCTGCTGGCCCACCTGCCAGTGGGGCAGACGCTGCTCACGACCGCCGGGCTGCTCCCGGAGGGTGTGGTGGCCGACCGGTGGCTGCGGGTCACGTCGGGTCGGGTCGAGGAGGGCCGCTGATGGCCCGGCGGGATCCCGACCCGCGCCCGATCGCCGATGTGCTCGGAGCGGTGGGGCGCGACCTCGGGGCCGACGACCCGCGCGGCATCGGTGCGATCGCGGCCGGCTGGGCCGAGATCCTCGGGCCGGAACTGGCCCCGCACGTGCGGTTCGTCTCCCTGCGGGACGGCGTGCTCGTGCTCGGGGCCACCGATCCCGCCTGGGCCTCGCGGGCACGGTTCGAGGGACCCCGCATCGCGGCCGCGGTCGGCGAACGCGGGGGTTCCACGACGGTGCGCGAGGTGCGGGTCCGGGTGCTGCGCGAGGACCCCGGCCCGACCTGACCGCCACGGTCGCGCACCGACCGGTCCCAGCCCCGCGCGAGGCTCCCCGGCGCACCCCTCCGGGAGGGTCCGGGGGGTGCCGCGCCACCCCCGGCCGACCCCCGGAGGGGGGTCCTCGGGAGGCCCCGGAGACCGACCGAACCGGGCCCGGAAAACCCTGCGGAAACCCCCCGCCGCGGGGGCCGGTTCTGGTAGGCTCCGGAACGTCGAAAACCCGCCTCTGACCTGCGTTTTCGCGCATTTCGGGGCGGCTCGGTCGGCCCCGATCGCGGGGGTTCTCCGGGGGTCCTCCGAGGGCCCCCACGGACCCCGTCGAGCGGGTCCGGGCCGACCCCATCCAACCCCCCAGCAACTGGTCAGATCCGACCCGGTCCACGACCGGGATCCGACACCCCGAGAGGCAGCCCCGAGTGGCGTACGCGGCCAAGGACATCCAGGTACTCAAGGGCCTCGAGGCCGTGCGCAAGCGCCCCGGCATGTACATCGGTTCGACCGGCCCCTCGG
>JBJTQX010000053.1:0-6079 GCA_046075855.1 Actinomycetes bacterium | reverse complement strand
ATCATCGGGGTCATCGACTGCAGGTTGTAGAAGGACGGACCCCGCATGTGCATGCGCGCCGGCTTCCCGGTGCCGTCGGACACGAGGTAGCAGCCGATCTCGCCCCGCGGCGATTCGATGTGCGAGTACGTCTCGCCCGGCGGGATGCGGAAACCCTCAGTGAACAGCTTGAAGTGGTGGATGAGGGCCTCCATCGACTCGTCGATGCGGGCCCGCGGCGGCGGGGTCACCTTCTTGTCCTGCACCCGGTAGTCGCCGCCCGGCATCCGGGCCACGCACTGCCGCACGATGCGGATCGACTCGAGGATCTCGTGGAGCCGGATGCGGTACCGGTCGTAGCAGTCGCCGTTGTCCGTGTAGATGACGTCGAAGTCGACTTGGTCGTACGCGAGGTACGGCTGGGTCTTGCGCAGGTCCCATGGGTACCCGGTGGAGCGCAGCAGCGGTCCGGTGATCGAGAGGTCGAGGCACTGCTGCGTGGTGAGCACGCCCACGCCGATGAGCCGCTCCTGCCAGATCGGGTTCTCCGAGAGGATCCCGTCGTACTCGGCGACGCCGGCCTCCACCAGCTCGCACACGTGGAGCACCGCGTCCTGCCAGCCGTCGGGGAGGTCGGCCGCAAGTCCACCGACGCGGATGAAGTTGTGGTTCATCCGCAGGCCCGTGATCATCTCGAGGACGCGCAGCACCTCCTCGCGCTCGCGCCAGCCGAAGATCATCATCGAGACCGCGCCCATGTCCATGCCGTTCGTGGCCTGGAAGAGCAGGTGCGAGGAGATGCGGTTCAGCTCAGCGAGCATCATGCGCATCCAGATCGCGCGCTCCGGCAGCTCGAGGTCGAGCAGCTGCTCCGCCGCGGTCGCGAAGGCCAGCTCGTTGGAGAGCGGCGAGAGGTAGTCCATGCGGGTGACGTTCGTGCCACCCTGCACGTACGTGAGTTCCTCGGCCGTCTTCTCCATGCCGGTGTGGAGGTACCCGATGATCGGCTTGGCCCGCACGACCGTCTCGCCGTCGAGCTCCATCATGATCCGGAGCACGCCGTGCGTGGAGGGGTGCGAGGGCCCCATGTTGATGATCATCGTCTGGCCCTCGCCCTCGAGTTCGGGCCAGGGACCGCCGGCGACGACGATCTCGTGCTGGGCGCGCAGCTCCTGCGCGCCCTCGCTCGTGAGGTGCTCGAGCCGTGACGCCACGATCGGCTCGTCGGCTGCGGGCAGGTCGACCTCGGTGGGGGTCGGTTCGGTGATGCTCATCGCGGACCCGGATCCCCCTTGAACGTCACGGGCACGCGGGCCGGCGCGTCGTCCTTGCGCAGGGGGTGACCCACCCAGTCGTCGGGCATGAGGATCCGCGTGAGGTCCGGGTGCCCCTCGAACGAGATGCCCATGAGGTCGTAGACCTCGCGCTCCGGGAATGCCGCGCCCGGGAAGGTGCCGGTGAGCGAGGGGACGCTCGCGTCGTCCTCGGGCACTGCGCAGATGAGGCGGATGCGCTCGTTACGTGGGTGCGAGATGAGGTTGACCACGACCTCGAAGCGCTCGGCCGTGACCCCGTCGACCTCGAGGCGCTCGACGTCGCGGAGGTGGTCGACGCTCGTGACGTCGAGGAGCATCGAGTACTGCTGCTCCTCGCGCAGGTAGGCCACGGCATCCGCGAGGTGCGCACGCTCGAGGTGGACCACGTCCTGACCGTGGCTGTCGCGCGCGACGGCTCCCTCGAAGCGGGCGACGAGCGCGGCGGCGGTGGTGCTCACGGCCATCGTCGGATCAGGCGGTCGCGGAGTCGGAGAGCGTGAGCGTGACCGGCGTGCCGTCGGCCTGGGGAACCTCGAGGCCTGCGCCACCGCCGTTCGCCGCGCGGCGCTGCATGATCTCGCCGGTCCGCACGAGCTCGTGCAGGTGGAGGACGCCGTGCATGAGCGTCTCCGGGCCGGGCGGGCAGCCGGGCACGTAGACGTCGACCGGGACGATCTGGTCGACGCCCTGCACGATCGCGTAGTTGTTGAACATCCCGCCGCTGCTCGCGCAGACGCCCATCGAGATGACCCACTTCGGTTCGACCATCTGGTCGTAGACCTGCCGGAGCACCGGGGCCATCTTCTGGCTCACCCGGCCCGACACGATCATGAGGTCGGCCACCCGCGGTGAGGCGCGGAACACCTCCATGCCGTAGCGCGCGAGGTCGTAGTGCGCGGCACCGGTGCCCATCATCTCGATCGCGCAGCACGCGAGCCCGAAGGTCGCAGGCCACATCGACCGACGACGGGCCCACTTCACGAGGTCCTCGAGCCGGCCGGTGAGGAAGTTGTGGCCGATCGCCTCCATGCCCATCAGGCCGCGACCTCCTCGCCCGCCGCGGGCGTGGAGAAGATGCTCGGCGAACCGTCGCTGCGCCGCACCGAGTGCACCACGCGGCTGGCGACCTGGCGGACCGGACCCCAGTCGAGCGCGCCGGTGGAGGGCAGGTACGCGAACGGGACGATGAGCACACCGAGGAAGATGCCCATCGCACCGAGGCCGTAGGCCCCGAGGTCACGGAACACCGTGGCGAACGGGTACAGGAAGATGATCTCCACGTCGAGGACGATGAAGGTCATGGCGACCAGGTAGAACTTGACCGGGAAGCGCTCGACCGGCTCGCTCTCCGGCACGATGCCGCACTCGTAGGGCGCGGTCTTGGCCGGGTGGCTGCGACGGGGACCGAGCAGCTGCGAGGCGATGAACGACCCGGCGCCGAAGACGAACGCCAGGAGCGCCATCGTCAGGATCGGCAGGTACTGGGCCACGTCACTCCTCGGCGGATCGCTCGTCGGACCGCGGGCGACGCTACCGGAGCCGCCCGGCGGTCAGGCTATTCGCGGGGCCTCCGGTGCCTCGGAAACCGCGCCTCGCCTCAGGGCTCCGGCGCGACGGCCACGATGCGCTCGACGAGCGCGTACGCGGCCTCGGCCGGACCCAGCTCGTCGGGCCGCAGCAGGTTGGCCATGATCCGCAGCACCCACTCCATGAGCGTGCGCGACTGCATCCCGACCCGGGTGAGCTCGCGCATCACCGCCGGGTTCCCGATGGCCTTCACGAAGAGCCGGGCCACCTTGTAGTAGAGGCCATAGGTCTCGGCGAGGAGGTCCGGGTACTCCTGGAGGGCGAGGCCGTCGCCCGAGGTCAGGGCCCGGTCCACGCAGCCCGCCACCATCCGCCCGGTCTCGTAGGCGTAGGCGATGCCCTCCCCGTTGAACGGGTTGATGGCGCCGGAGGCGTCCCCGGCCACGATCCAGGTCGGGCCGACGTTGGGGGTCACGGACCCGCCGGTCGGCAGCTTGCCCCCGGTCACGGGTCCCTCGGCGGCCTCCGGGGAGAGCCCCCAATAGTTAGGTGCGATGTCGACGAAGGCATCCATGAGCCGGCTGGTGTTGATGTCCTTCCAGCCCGAGAAGGTGGACAGGAGCCCCACGCCCACGTTGACCCGGCCGTCACCGAGCGGAAAGATCCACCCATATCCCGGAAGATGCGCGCCATCGCGGTCCACGATGTCGAGGTGGCTCTCGATCCAGGGGTCCTCGCTGAGGGGGCTCCGGTAGTAGCCCCGGACCGCCATCCCCAGCGGGTAGGTCCGGTCCCGGGCGGTTCCGAGGGCCCGGCCGAACCGGGAGTTCGAGCCATCGGCGACCACCAGGTACCTGGCGGAGACCCGTTCGGTCGTCCCGGTCTCCTTGTGCTTCACCACCGCCCCGGTCACGATCCCGCCCTCGACCACGGGTTCGACCGCCTCGCAGGCGTGCCAGAGGGTGGCCCCGGCCTTCACGGCCCGCTGGGCCACCATCTCGTCGAGGTCCCGACGGCGTACGACATATCCATGATCTGGGAAATCGGGGTGGTCCGGCCACTTCAGCTCCATCGTGACCCCGTGGGCGATGGACCGCAGCCCGTCGTACCGGTGGAACTCGGCGAGGGGTTCGGCCAGCCCCATGTCCGTGAGCTGGCGGACCGAGCGGGGGGTGAGCCCGTCGCCGCAGGTCTTCTCCCGGGGGAACCGCTTGCGCTCGACCACGAGCACCCGGTGCCCGTGCTCGGCGAGCCAGTAGGCCGCCGCCGCGCCCGAGGGACCACCGCCCACGACGAGGGCGTCGTATCGGTCGGAACGCGCCGGCGACGACATGGGCAGCATCGTCGCGCAACGGTGCCGCCCGCGACGCAACGACGGTGCCCCGAACGAGCCCGCGCGGACGTTTGGTGGGTGGTCGCGCGATGAGTTGCCCCCCGGCCTAGCGTGGTAGGAAACTGCGTTGCGAACAGCGGTGTCAGCCCGTCGGCCGGCGGTGCGGCACCCTCCAGGAGGACACCCGAGCGATGCCCAACCTGCTGCCCGACTGGCTCTTCCTGCGACCGGCTGGGCGTCTCATCTGGTCCTCGCTGCTGCTCATCATCGGGACCGCGCTCATCCTCTGGCAGATGCGCAAGCCGAAGTCGGAGCGGCCGACCACCTGGGCCGCGGCCATGGCCGGCGCCACCTACGTGTTCGCCCTGTTCCTGCTGGCCTACGCGGTGATCCCCCACGAGGTCATCACCTTCTGCGACGGCTACCTCAAGTGGGGGAACGACAAGTTCCTCTTCCGCAGCGGGCAGGAGGTGCTCGGGTTCGAGCTCCCCATCTCGTTCACCTACCAGGCGCTGCGCGACATCCTCGTGGTCGGCGTCTACGTGGTGCTCTTCGGCATCAACATCGCGATCTTCGTGCTCTGGCAGAAGCGCCCCACCGCAGCCGAGGCCGAGGCGCGACGTGACGCCACGGTGGAGGCCGGCACGTCGCGGTTCGGGCGGCCCCTCAAGGCGAAGGCGTAGGCGAACGCCATGGCCCGCAGCGAGGCGAACCCGCCCATGCCCGACTTCTCCTCGGAGTACGTGCTCCAGGAGGTCGACCCCACCTACCTGACGCAGGCGGTCAAGCCGAAGCAGTTCCTCCACATCGACCAGTCCGAGTGCATCATGTGCGAGGGCTGCGTCGACATCTGCCCGTGGAAGTGCATCCACATGGTCTCGGTCGACGCGATCTCGGAGGCCATCGGCACCGAGCTGCCGGGCGACGACCCCAAGGACCACGTGGCGTTCATCGTCGACGAGGACGTCTGCACCCGCTGCGCCCTCTGCGTCGACCGCTGCCCCACCGGCATCATCGTGCTCGGCAAGATCGCGGCCCCCGGATCGGCGGGCGACCCGCACGGACGAACCCAACGCCACGGCTACGCCTACGGCGTTCGGTTCTAGATCAACGACCCAAGGAGAGACCACCGTGGCCAACGGCAACGGTACGACGCTGGCGAACCGGGCGAGTGAGCTCGGCGGCAAGATCACGGACTCGCAGGTCTGGAACTCGATCTTCCGACCGGGTTCGATCTTCCGCAAGGGCTACACCGACAGCCCCCGCAACCGGTCGTACGTGATCATGAACAGCGTCCTGTACCACCTGCACCCGGTGAAGGTGAAGCGGCACGCGGTCAAGGTCTCCTACACGCTCTGCCTCGGTGGCCTGTCGTTCTTCACGTTCATCATCCTGACGGTCACCGGCATCTTCCTGATGTTCTTCTACCGGCCGACCGACACGCAGGCCTGGGCCAACGTCCAGCAGCTCGAGACCGCGGTCTACTTCGGCTCGCTCATCCGCAACATGCACCGCTGGGCCGCGCACCTCATGGTCATCAGTGTGTTCCTGCACATGAGCCGCGTCTTCTACCACGGTGCCTACAAGGCACCGCGTGAGTTCAACTGGGTGATCGGCGTGATCCTGCTCACCCTGACCCTGCTGCTCTCGTTCACCGGCTACCTGCTCCCGTGGGACCAGCTCGCCCTCTGGGCCGTGACCGTCGGTACGAACATGATGGGCTACACGCCGGTCTTCGGACAGCAGGTGCGCTACGCCCTCCTCGGCGCGAACGAGATCAGTGGCGACACGCTGCTGCGCTGGTACGTGCTGCACGTGATCCTGTTGCCCTTCGTCGCCGTGATCTTCATGGCGATCCGCTTCTGGCGCGTCCGCAAGGACGGCGGTATCTTCGGACCGCTCTATGCCTAAGGGGCACACCGGG
>JBJTQX010000052.1:0-10520 GCA_046075855.1 Actinomycetes bacterium | reverse complement strand
GTCGAGGGCGACCCGTACCACGAGGGCATGCAGGCCCTGAAGGACGCCGGGTACCGCGCCACCCACACCGACCACCTCGCGCGGCGCTACCTCGACGCGGGCTTCGCCTACCTCGGGCGCACGAACACCCCGGAGCTCGGGCTCGTCCCGACCACCGAGTCGCTCGCCTACGGCCCGGCCCACAACCCGTGGGCCACGGGCCACACGACCGGCGGATCCTCCGGCGGCAGCGCGGCCGCGGTGGCCGCGGGCCTCGTGCCCGTCGCGCACGCGAACGACGGCGGCGGCTCCATCCGCATCCCCGCGGCCGCCTGCGGGCTCGTCGGGCTCAAGCCGAGCCGCGGCCGCACCTCGCTCGGCCCGATGCGCGGCGAGTTCACCTCGTTCCTCATCGTGGAGCTCTGCGTGACGCGCTCGGTGCGCGACACCGCCGGGGTGCTCGACGCGGTGGCCGGCCGCATGGCCGGTGACCCGGTGAGCGCGCCTGTGCCGTCGCGACCCTTCACGCAGGAGGTCGGCGCGGACCCGGGACGCCTGCGCATCGGCTTCGCCACCCACCACCCGATGTTCGGCACGCCGCTCCACCCCGACGTCGTCGCGGCCACCGAGGCCACGGCACGCCTGCTCGAGTCGCTCGGCCACCACGTGGAGGCGGCGCACCCCGCCGCGCTCGACGACGTGTCGGTGCTCGACCAGTTCACGACGGCCTGGGCCGTCGGCTGCGCGCACGACGTGGCCCACCACCTCGCGGCCATCGGCCTCGAGCCGCGGGCCGACCTCGTCGAGCCGCTCACCTGGGCGCTCGCCGAGGGCGGGTTCGCGGTGGACGCCCGTTCGATGATCGACTCGGTGAACGCGGGCGAGGCCTACAGCCGGCGGGTCGAGTCCTGGTGGGTCGACGAGGGCTGGGACCTGCTCCTCACCCCGACCCTCGGCGAGCCCCCGGTGCCCCACGGCACCTTCGACCCGACCCCGGAGGACCCGACCGCCGGGTTCGTGCGCGCGACGAGCTTCGTGCCCTGGACGGCACAGTTCAACGTGACCGGGCAGCCCGCGATCAGCCTGCCGCTCGCCGAGAACGCGGCCGGTCTGCCGATCGGGGTGCAGCTCGTGGCGGCCTACGGACGCGAGGACCTGCTCCTGCGGATCGCCGCGCAGCTCGAGGCCGCGCAGCCGTGGGCCGACCGCTGGCCCACGATCGCCTAGCGCCCGCGACCCGCCACGGCCTCCGGGGCTACCGTCGCGCCCATGGCCGACCCCCGCTCCACCACCGACCTCGACGCGACCGCGCAGGCCGAGCTCGTCCGTCGCGGCGACGCGAGCCCGTCCGACCTCGTCGACGCCGCGCTGGCCCGCCTCGACGCCGTGAACCCCGCCCTCAACGCGGTCATCCACGACCTGCGTGACCGGGCCCGGGCCGAGGCCGCCGACCCGTCGCTGCCCGACGGTCCGTTCCGCGGCGTGCCGTTCGTGGTGAAGGACCTCGACGGCACCCTCGGCGGCGCGCCGTTCCACCAGGGCAACCGGCTCCTCAAGTCGATCGGCCACACCGCGGCGCGCGACTCGACCCTCATCGCGCGCCTGCGCGCCTCCGGCATGGTCGCCATCGGCAAGACGAACACGCCGGAGTTCGGGCTGCAGCCGACCACCGAGCCCGAGGCCTACGGGCCCACCCACAACCCGTGGGACCTCGCCCGCGGTCCGGGCGGATCCTCGGGCGGGTCGGGCGCGGCCGTGGCGGCCCGGATCGTCCCGGTCGGCCACGCGGGCGACGGCGGCGGGTCGATCCGCATCCCGGCCTCGGCCTGCGGGCTCGTCGGGCTCAAGCCGAGCCGCGGCCGCGTCTCGCTCGGCCCCGACGAGGGCGAGCCGTGGAACGGCTTCGTCGCCCGCGGCGTGCTCACGCGCACCGTGCGCGAAGCGGCCGCGCTGCTCGACGTCATCGCGGGCGCCGTCCCCGGCGACCCGACCGCCGCACCCGGCCGCCACGGCACCTACGCGCAGGCCGCGACCGACGATCCGGGCTCGCTGCGCATCGGTCTGCTCACGCACGCACCCAGTGGCATGGCCGAGACGATGCCCGCCTGCGTGCAGGCGGCCGAGGACGCCGCACGTGCGCTCGAGGAACTCGGTCACCGGGTCGAGGTCGCTGCGCCGGGCGCGCTCGACGAGGGGCTCATCGAGCACTTCATCACCGTGCTCGCCACGAACGTCGCCACCGACCTCGAGGAGCTCGCGACCATCGCCGGTCGTCCAGTCACCGCGGACGACGTGGAGGCCATCACCTGGACCTACCGGGAGATGGGCCAGGCCACGACCGGCGTGCGCGTGCAGCAGGCCCTGCGCTCCGTGCACGGGTGGACCCGACGGCTGCTCGCGTGGTGGGAGGACTTCGACATCCTCCTCACCCCGACGCTGGCCGAGATCCCGCCGATGCTCGGTGACCTCGCCCGGCCCGATGACCCGGGCACGGCCGTGGCCCGCGCCACGCCGTTCGTCGCGTACTGCGCGCCGTTCAACGTGAGCGGGCAGCCGGCGATCAGCATCCCGACCGGCGTGTCCCCCGAGGGGCTGCCCGTCGGCGTGCAGGCCGTGGCCGGCGCGTGGCGGGAGGACCGCTGCCTCGCCGTCGCCGCGCAGCTCGAGACCGCGCGCCCCTGGGCCGACCGCCGACCGGCGGCGGTCTGAGGCCGCAGTGCGCGAGTCGATCCGCATCGCCGGGGGTCAGGGCTTCTACGGCGACACGCCGCGCGCGGTCGAGGGGCTGCTCGCCGACGGGGTCGACTACCTGTGCCTCGAGGCCCTCGCCGAGCTGACGCTGGCCATCCTGCAGAAGGACCGGGCCCGCGACGAGACGCTCGGGCACACCAAGGACCTCCCCGTCTACCTCGGGGCCGCGCTCCCCTTCGTCGCCGACGGGCGCACGCGGGTCATCACGAACGCCGGTGGCATCAACCCGACCGCCGCGGCGCGCGCCGCGATGGAGGCCGCGCGCGACCATGGCCTCGCCGGCCTCAAGGTCGCCACCGTGCTCGGCGACGACCTGCTCGCCCGCCGCGACGAGCTCGCGACCACCACGGCGAGCCACCTCGCCCACCTCGACACCGGCGCGGCGTTCTCGGAGTTCCCCGGCGAGCCGCGGTTCCTCGCCGCGTACCTCGGCGCCCGACCCATCGTCGAGGCGCTCGACGCCGGGGCCGACATCGTCATCACCGGACGCGTCGCCGACGCCGCCCTCTTCCTCGCGCCGCTCGTCCACGAGTTCGGCTGGGCCTGGGACGACTGGGACCGCCTCGCCGCAGGCGTGCTCGTCGGCCACCTGCTCGAGTGCTCGGGTCAGACCGCCGGCGGCAACTTCAGCGGCGACTGGTCGACCATCCCCGAACCGTGGAACCTGCCGTACCCGATCGCCGAGGTCACCCCCGACGCCACCGCACTCATCACGAAGCCCGCGGCGAGCGGCGGGCGCGTCGACCTCGACACCGTGCGGCACCAGCTGCTCTACGAGGTGCACGACCCGGCCACCTACCTGCACCCCGACGTCGTCGCCGACTTCACGACCGCGCGCTTCGAGGACCTCGGCGGCGACCGGGTGCGCATCACCGGCGTCACCGGTCGACCCGCCACCCCGACCTACAAGGCCCTGCTCGCACACCACGCCGGTTGGTCGGGCGAGGCGCGCGCCGCCTTCGCATGGCCCGACGCCCGCGAGAAGGCCGAGGCCACCGCGGCGATCCTCACGAAGCGGGTCGAGGCCGCCGGGCTCGCGGTCGACGAGTGGCGGTTCGAGTTCTGGGGCGACGACGCGCTCAGCGGTGCCGTACCCATGCCGGCATCGGCCGGCCGGTCCGAACCCAGCGAGATCGGCCTGCGCGTCGCCTGGCGCTGCGCCGACCGGGCCAGCGCCGCGGCGGTGGCCCGCGAGATGGTTCCCCTCATGCTCTCGGCCCCAGCCGCCGGTGCCACCACGATGGGCCGCGGGGTCGGCGGGGCGAGCGAGCTGCTCGGCATCTGGCCGACGCTCGTCGAGAAGGAGCTCGTCGACCCCGGCGTGCGCGTGACGGTGGAGGAGGTGCGGTGAGCGACCTCACCGTCGTGCCCCTGCGCGACCTCTGCGGCTACCGGTCGGGCGACAAGGGCGACCTCATCAACGTGGCCCTGTTCGCGTACTCCCCCGAGGGCTACGAGCTCATCCGCCGCGAGGTGACCGCGGCACGGGTCGCCGAACACATGGCCCCGCTCGTGCGCGGCGACGTGCACCGCTACGAGGTCCCCAACGTGCTCGCGTTCAACTTCGTGATGCACGAGGCGCTCGGGGGCGGCGGACCGCGCTCGCTCCGGGCCGACAACCTCGGCAAGACCTACGGCGGGCACCTCGTGCGGCTCGAGGTCGAGGCGCCGGTCGACCTCGTCGCGGCGAACCGTCGACCCCGCCCCGACACCGCGTGGGCCCGAGAGATCCTCCGGAACCTCCCCCAGGCCTGAGGTCCGCATACGGAAGACGCCGTTCGGGGATGCACGGCCCACGCGCATCCCCGAACGGCGTCGGAGGGGTGCGGCCCCGGAGGAGCGTCCGGGCCGCGGGCGGTCACTCCGACGCGCGGTCGACGAGTCCGTAGCGACGACGGATACGCCGTTCGACCACCCCGAAGACGAGCGCGTCGACGAGCACTCCGATGATGAAGATCATGACCATGCAGGAGTAGAGGAACGGCGCGTCCACCAGGTCGCGCGCCGTCTGCAGCTGCTGGCCGAGCGACGGGTGGCCCGCGATGAGCACGATGAGTTCACCGGCGAGGAGGCTGCGCCACGCGAAGGACCAGCCCTGCTTGAGCCCACCCACGTACTCCGGGAGCGCGGCGGGGAGGACGACGTCACGCATGGCGCCGAAGCCCCGGGCGCCGAGCGCCCGACCGGCCCGTACGAGTACCGGCGGCACGTTGTCGATACCCCCGATGAGACCGTTGGCGATCGACGGAGCCGCCCCGATGACGACGACGAAGATGATGGCGCCCTCGCTGATCCGGAAGAGCAGAATCGCCGCCGGGAACCAGGCGATCGACGGCATCGTCTGGAGCCCGGTGATCATTGACCCCACCGCACTGCGCAGCACGCGACTCCGCGACACGAGCGCACCGACCAACGTGCCGAGCACGAGCGCGATCGCGAACCCGGTGAGGCCGCGCTGCAGGGTCGTGAGCGCTGCAGGTACGAGCGTGCCGAGGTGCCCGACGAAGTACCGCAGCACGGTCGCCGGCGCCGGCAGCACGAACGGCTCCCGCCACCCGCTGAGGAAGACGACCTGCCACACCGTGACCGCGATCGCGATCGCCGCGAGCTTCGGCCACACCGCAGCCCACAGGCGCGCCCCCGGACTGCGACGGGTGCCCTCGGCGATCTCGAGGTGATCGAGGCCGGAGAGTTCGGCGTCAACGAGTGCCATGGCGGCGGACCTCCTCGCGGAGTCGTTCGGTGATCGTGCCGGCCAGCGCAGAGACCTCGGGGTCCTCGATGCGGCGGGGCCGGTCGAACGGCACGTCGTACTCCTCGGCCACGCGACCCGGACGGCTCGACAGCAGGACGACCCGGTCACCGAGCCGCGCGGCCTCGCGCACGTTGTGGGTCACGAACACGACCGTGAGTCCGGTCTCCGACCACACCCGCTCGAGCTCGTCGTGCAGGACGTCGCGCGTCATCGCGTCGAGCGCGCCGAAGGGCTCGTCCATGAGCAGGATGTCGGCCTGCTGGGCGAGGGCTCGGGCCAGCGCGACGCGCTGGCGCATGCCACCGGAGAGTTCGTGCGGCGCCTTGCGGGCGAACTCGCCGAGCCGAACGACGTCGAGGAGGTGGAGCGCCTGCTCCGCCCGCTCCCGCCGGGGGACGCCTCGCAGCTTGAGCGCGAGCTCGACGTTGCGCTGGGCGGTGAGCCACGGGAAGAGCGCAGACTCCTGGAACATCAGCGCGGTGCGCGCGCCCTGCGCGTCGACGGTGCCGGCCGAGGGACGGTCGAGCCCGGCGATGATCGAGAGCAGGGTGCTCTTGCCGCAGCCGGAGGCGCCGAGGAGGCACAGGAACTCTCCCCGCCGAACCTCGAGCGACACCCGGTCGAGTGCATGGACGAGGTGGCGCTCTCCGCCGTACACCTTCGACACATCATCGAGGCGGAGGGCGACGCCCGGCGTCATCGGCTCGGGCGCGGCGACCGCGCGCAGCGCCCTCACGGCTTCGCCGTCGTCGCGCTCGGAACCTTCTCGGGTGTGTCCACGATCGCCGCCTTCCCGCGAGCCTTCAGCACGCCGTTCAGCAGCGAGAGCTCGTAGATGCCGTTGAGGTTCACCGGACCGAGCAGGCCGACCTTCTGCGCGTCCTTCGCGGACCTCCGCAGCGCCGTCGGCACCGGGTCGAGCGTGAACGTGATGTGCTCGAACGAGGCGTCGATGAGATTCTGCGGGAGCGCCTTCGTGGTCACCGCTGTGATGGCCTGGTTCGTCAGGGTCTTCGCCGTGGTCGGGTCCTTCGCGATCAGGTCGATCGCGTTCGCCTCCGCCCGGATGAGGTTGCGGATGACGTCCGGGTGCTGCTGCAGGTACTCGGTGCGCACGATGAGGTTCGTCGTCACGTACCGACCCTTCGGCCACAACGTCGCCTCGTCGACGAGCACCTTGCCGCCGCCCTCCTCCACGAGCCGGGTCGCCCACGGTTCGACGACCCACGCGCCGCTGATCTGGTTCGACTTGAACGCCTGCAGCGTGAGCGAGTTCTCCTGCGGGACGATCGACACGTCGCCGCCGCCGGAGGTGTTGGTGGTGAGGCCCTTCGAGCCGAGCCAGGTCCGGAGCGCCACGTCCTGCGTGTTGCCGAGCTGCGGTGACGACACCTTCTTGCCCTTGAGGTCCGCGGCCTTCGTGATCTCGGGTTTCACGACGAGGTACGCGCCGCCGAGCGCAGCGCCCGACACGATGCGGATCGCCTTGCCCTGACTCTGCTGGTACGCGGTGATCGACGGGCTCGGGCCGATGAACGAAGCGTCGAGCGCGCCCGAGAAGAGCGCCTGCACCGCTTCGGGACCGGCGTTGAACGCCTTGGGTTCGAGCGTCACCTTCGACCCGAGGGTCTTCGCGAACCCACCGCCCTGCAACCCCACGAGCGCCGGCGCGTGGGTGACGTTCGGGAAGTAACCCAGCCGGAGCGTGGCGGGCGTCGTGACCTTCGAGGGGTCGAGGCCCCGGGTCGTCGTCGTCGGCTGAGCGCTCGGGCTCGAACCGCCGCAGGCGGCGAGCACCAGCGGTCCGGTGAGCGCGAGGGCGAGGATGACGGTGGTGCGGCGGAACATGTGGCCTCCTGGATTCGGGTGATGACCGCCGCGTCCCGGGTGGGCCGGCGCGGGACCGCGGCCCCGCCACCGTAAGCACATAATCTCTACTCGTCAAGTAGAGATAGTCGGAATAGGCCTCAGGACCCAGCCGGAACCCGGGCAGATGGGATCAGGCTCGGTACGGTGACTCCGATGCGTGGTGCCCTGCCCAGCCGGCCCAGACCGGCCGCCTGATGCGCCTCGCCCTGCGGGAGATCCGCCGCTCGAAGGTCCGGTTCTCGCTCCTCACGGTGGCGATCGGGCTGCTCGTGTTCCTGGCGTTCTTCATGCAGACGCTGCTCGTGAACCTGCTGGGCTTCTTCACCGGCGCGCTCGAGCACCAGTCGGCCACGGTGCTCGTCTACGGCGAGGACGCCCGTCGATCCCTCGAGGGCAGTTCCGTCACCCCGGCCCAGATCGCCGCGGTGGGCGCTGTGCCCGGGGTCGGATCGTCGGGGCCGCTCGGTGAGCGCTCGTTCACGGTGACGGCGAACGGCAAGGAGGTCGCCGCGATCCTCTTCGGGTACGACCTCGCCGAGCCGGGCGCGCCGACGAAGCTGGCGAACGGCCGACTCCCCCAGCGGGAGGGCGAGGGGGTCGGCAGCGCGATCGACGCGGAGCAGGGCTTCGGGGTCGGCGACACCGTGGAGGTCGTTCCCGGCGGGGACGCGGGCGCGCGGCCGTTGCCGATCCGCATCGTCGGCACCGCCGACGAGAGCCGCTTCAGCGTGCTGCCGACGGTGTTCGTGCCCTGGGACACCTACGTCGCCGCGGTCCGGCGGGCCAACCCCGCTGCGCCCGAGGTCCGGCCCTCGGCGGTCGCAGTGATCCCCGAACGCGGCGTGTCCCCGGCCGACCTCGCGGCGCGAATCAACCGCACGGTGCCCGGCGTCGACGCGCTCACCCGGGACGAGGCGGTCGCCGACGCGCCCGGCGTGGCGAGCGTCTCGCAGTCCTTCAACCTCATCATCGGTCTCACCTACATCGTCATCACGATCGTCATCGGGTTCTTCTTCGTCATCCTCACCGTCCAGAAGGCCGCATCGCTCACGCTCCTGCGTGCGATCGGCGCGGACACGCGCACGCTCATGGGCGCGCTGTTCGTGCAGGTGCTCATCGTGGTCGCGGTGGCCATGGCGATCGGGGCCGGCATCCTCTCGCTCGCCGCGCTCGCGTCGAGCCCGGTGTTCCCGATCAGCGCCGACCCGGCCCTCATCCTGCAGGTGGGTGCGACGATCCTCGTGCTCGCGCTCGTCGCCGCGCTGGCCGCGGCCCGGCGCATCGCGCGCATCGACCCGATCGACGCGGTGACCCGACCGAGCCTCGGGGGCCTGTCGTGAGGCTCGCCCTGCGCGAGATGCGCCGCCGCCTGGGCCGGTTCGTGGTGGCGGTCGGCATGCTCACGCTGCTCGGCGTGCTCCTGCTCCTGCTCGGCGGCCTCCTCGACGGCCTGCTCACCGGCAGTACCGGGGCGGTGCGGGCCCAGCGGGGCGAGTTGCTCGTGTTCTCGGCGAACTCACGCAACTCGTTCGTGCGCTCGCAGGTGAGCGCGGGCACCCGCGCGACGGTCGACGGGGTGTCCGGGGTGCGCTCGACCTCGGGGCTCGGCGTGACGCTCGTCGGGGCGCGCGTGGGGGGTCGCACCGACTTCGAGAACGCCGCGGTCTGGGGCTACGAGGGCGGCGTCCGCGGCGTGCCCGCCCCACCGCCCGACGGGCAGGCCTGGGTGGACCGTCGGCTCGAGGCCGCCGGCGCCCGGGTCGGGGGCACCCTGCGCCTCGGACCGTCCGGCGTGCCGGTGCGCATCCGGGGCTTCGTGCGCGACACCTCGTACCTCCTGCAGGCCGGCGTCTGGGTCTCCCCGGCGCAGTGGCGCCGGGTCACCGCGGAGGTCCGGCCCGACCGGATCCTGCCGCCGGGCACCTTCCAGGTGCTCTCGGTCGCCGTCGCCCGCGGCGCCGACCCCGGCCGCGTCGCATCGGCCATCGACCGGGCGACCCGCAGCGGAGGTGAGGCCACCACCTCGACCCTCACGCGGCAGGCCGCGATCGACGCGATCCCGGGCGTGAAGAGCCAGCAGGGCACGTTCAGCTTCATCATCAACACGTCGCTGCTGGTCGCCGCCGTGGTCGTGGCGCTGTTCTTCGCACTGCTCACGCTCGAGCGGGCCGCGCTCTACGGGGTGCTCAAGGCGATCGGCGCGTCCTCCGGGCAGATCGTGCGTGGGCTGTTCAGCCAGGCCGTCGTCGTGGCACTGATCGCGCTCCTGCTCGCCGAGGTGATCGCGCTCGGCCTCGGCGCGGTGATCCCGCGCGAGGTCCCCCTGCTCCTCCTGCCCAGCCGCGCGTCGAGCACCGCGATCAGCGTGCTCGTCGCGGCCCTGCTCGGCAGCGCGATCTCCGTCCGTCGCATCATCCGCATCGACCCGGCCACCGCCATCGGCGGCGGGGCCTGAACCGGGAGCCCGACATGTCCGCACTCGAACTCGTCGACGTCCGCAAGGTCTACGGCAGCGGGGACAACGAGGTCGTCGCGCTCGACCACGCCGACCTCACGGTGGGCGACACCGAGATCGTGACCCTCCTCGGACCGTCGGGCAGCGGCAAGACCACCCTGCTCTCCATCGCCGGCGGCCTGCTCTCCCCCACCTCCGGCTCGGTGCGGGTCGGCGACCACGACATCGCCGGCTACTCGAAGCGTCAGCTCACGGCGTTCCGGCGCTCGGAGGTCGGCTTCGTGTTCCAGCAGGTGAACCTCGTGCCCTTCCTCACCGCGCGCGAGAACCTCCTCGTCGTCGCCGAGCTGGCGCACGACACGAAGGAGGCGACCGCGCACGCGGATCGGCTCATCGAGGAGCTCGGCCTCGCGCACCGTCGCAACGCGCTGCCCGGCACGATGTCGGGCGGTGAGCGTCAGCGGGTGGCGGTCGGACGGGCGCTCATGAACCGTCCGAAGCTCGTGCTCGTGGACGAGCCGACCTCGGCCCTCGACACGAAGCTCGGCGCGCAGGTGATGGAGCTCATCGTCGGCGAGGTGCGCAGCCGCGGCACCGCGGCGGTGGTCGTGACCCACGACCGCCGCATGACGACCTACGCGGACCGCACGGTCGAGATCACCGATGCCTCGAGACGACCCGCCGGGGAGGTCCCGGCGGCCCCGATCCACG
>JBJTQX010000051.1:0-10950 GCA_046075855.1 Actinomycetes bacterium | reverse complement strand
CACCGTGACGCCGACCGCGACCGTACGCGCGCCGTCGGCGATGCGCGTGCAGTGGAACGGGTAGCGCGCGCCGTCGACCGACTCGAGTTCACCGAGTCCCCGCGCCTCGTCGAACGCGACCACCGTGCCCCGCATGGCGATCAGGGGACGATCTTGGCGATCGGCAGCTCGATGATGCCGGTCGCGCCTGCGTCGCGCAGGGCCGGGATGAGCGTGTTGATCTCGGCCTTGGCCACCACGGTCTCGACCGCGTACCCCTCCTCACCGAAGAGCTTCGACACTGGGGGTGACCGGAGCGCCGGGAGCAGCCCGATGACCGCGTCGAGGCTCGCCGTCTCGACGTTCATCTTCACGAGCACGCGGCCGCGCGCCTCGAGCGCACCGGACAGGAGGGTCTGGAGCTGTTCCATCGCGCGACGCTTCGCCGGATCGGCGTACGCCGTCGGGTTCGCGATGAGCTCGGTGTGGGAGACGAGGATCGTGTCGAGGATCCGGAGCCCCGCGGCCCGCAGCGCTCGACCGGTCTCGGTGATCTCGACGACCGCATCGGCGATCTCCGGGATCTTGGCCTCCGTCGCCCCGTACGAGAGGGTGATCTCCGCCTCGATGCCGTGCTCGTCGAAGAACCGTCGGGTCAGCTGCGGATACTCGGTGTGGACCCGTACCCCGCGCGGGAGGTCCGCGACCCGTTGCACCGGGGAGTCCCCGGCCACGGCCAGCACCATCCGGATCGGACGCGCCGTGGCCTTCGAGTAGTGGAGCTGGGACAACGTCTCGACCGTCGAGTCGGTCTCATCGATCCAGTCCCGTCCGGTGATGCCGAGGTCGAAGAGCCCCTGAGCCACGTAGCGCGGGATCTCCTGGGGCCGCAGGATCGTGACGTCGAGGACCCGCGGGTCGTCGATCGATCCGCGGTAGTCCACGTCGGAGCCCCGGGACACCGGGAGGTCGGCGTCTTCGAAGAGCTGGAGGGTGGCTCGCTCGAGCGAGCCCTTCGGGAGGACGAGTCGCAGCACGGGGAGGATTCTGGCAGGTCAGGCCCAGTGGGACCCACCGGATAGGCGCCGGACGAGGTTGGCCATCTCGATCGCGGTGATCGCAGCCTCCTCGCCCTTGTGGCCCTCCGACCCCCCGACCCGGTCGAGCGCCTGCTGCCGGGTGTCGACGGTGAGGACCCCGAAGATGACCGGGACCCCGGTGTCGAGCGATGCCTGCATGATCCCGCGTGCCGCCTCGCCGGCCACGTAGTCGAAGTGCGGCGTGTCCCCCCGCACCACGGCCCCGAGGCAGATGACCGCATCGCTCGCGCCGTGCGCGGCGAGCTGCTTGGCCACGAGCGGCAGCTCGTAGGCCCCGGGCACCGACACCACGCGCAGCGCGTCCGCGGCGAGACCGTGCTCGTGCAGGGCTCGGGTGGCCCCGTCGAGGAGCGCGCCCGTGATGTCCTCGTTGAACCGACTCACGACGATGGAGACCCGCAGGTCCGACGCGTCGAGCCCGGCGAGCGGGAACGAGTACTCACCCATCAGTCACCCTCCCCCTGGGGCTCGAGGTCGAGCAGGTGTCCCATCTTCTCGGCCTTCGTGCGCAGGTATTCGATGTTCTCGGCGTTCGGGGTGACCTCGAGGGGCACCCGCTCCACGATCTCGAGACCGTAACCCTCGAGACCTCCGTACTTCGACGGGTTGTTGGTCATGATCCGCATGGTCGTGATACCCAGATCGACCAGGATCTGCGACCCGATCCCGTACTCCCGGGAGTCGACCGGCAACCCGAGCTCGACGTTGGCCTCGACCGTGTCGCGGCCCTGATCCTGGAGCGAGTACGCGCGCAGCTTGTGCCCGAGACCGATGCCGCGACCCTCGTGGCCCCGCAGGTACACGAGCACGCCCGTCCCCTCCGCCGCGATCCGGGCGAGCGCCCGGTTGAGCTGCACCCCGCAGTCGCAGCGCATCGATCCGAAGATGTCGCCGGTCAGGCACTCCGAGTGCACACGGACGAGGACGTCCTCGGCGCCGGAGACCTCGCCCTTCACGAACGCGACGTGCTCGGTGCCGTCGTCGATGAGGCTCTCGTACACGTAGGCCGTGAAGTCCCCGTGCTCGGTGGGGATCCGGGCCTCGGACACCCGTCGCACGAGCTTCTCGGAGTGTCGGCGGTAGCGGATGAGGTCGGCGATCGTGATGAGGTGCAGCCCGTGCTCGCGTGCGAACACCTCGAGCTGGGGCATCCGGGCCATCGTCCCGTCGTCGTTCACCACCTCCGCGAGGATGCCGGCGGGCTGCAACCCGGCGAGGCGAGCCAGATCGACACCGGCCTCGGTGTGGCCGGCCCGCTTGAGCACCCCGCCCTCCCGGTACCGCAGGGGGAAGATGTGTCCGGGCCGCACGAGGTCGGTCGGGCGGGACGCCGGATCGATGAGCGTGCGCACGGTGTGCGCGCGATCGGCGGCCGAGATCCCGGTCGACACCCCGGCCGCTGCGTCCACCGACACCGTGAATGCCGTGCGCTGGGCCTCCGTGTTGTCCACCACCATGAGCGGGATGTTGAGCGCGTCGAGCCGATCACCCTCCATCGGCATGCAGATGACGCCGCTCGTGTGCCGCACCATGAACCCCATGGCTTCGGGCGTGACCAACTCGGCCGCCATGATGAGGTCGCCCTCGTTCTCACGATCCTCGTCGTCGACGACCACGACGATCTCGCCGCGACGCACCGCGGCGATGGCCGCCTCGATGTGGGAGAACGACATCAGGTTGCTCCTTGATCGGTGCCGAGCAGTCGCTCGACGTACTTCGCGAGGACGTCCACCTCGAGGTTCACCGGGTCACCCGGAGCCTTCGGCCCGAGGGTGGTGACCGCGAGCGTGTGCGGGATGACCGCGATGTCGAACCCGTCGGCGTGCAGGGCGGCGACCGTGAGGCTGATCCCGTCGACCGTGATCGAACCCTTCTCGACGATGTAGCGCAGCAGCCCTGCGGGCGCGGTGAAGCGCATGCGGGTCGACCCGTCGGATAGGGCATCACGGGCGCGGAGGGTTCCCACGCCGTCCACGTGGCCCTGCACGATGTGCCCACCCAGACGGTCCTCGAGCCGTACGGGTCGCTCGAGGTTGACCGGCGAGCCGGTGGTGAGCGATCCGAGCGCCGTGCGGTCGAGCGTCTCGGTCACCGCGTCGGCGGCCCACCATGATTCGGTGAACTCCACGACGGTCAGGCAGCAGCCGTTCACGGCGATGGACGCGCCGAGGACGGCGTCGGTGAGCACGGTGCGTGCGTCGATCTCGATGCGGGCACCGCCCGCGTTCGGCATCACCGCCCGCACCGTGCCCAGCTCCTCGACGATGCCCGTGAACATCAGGCCACCTCCCGGGCGACGGGGTCCAGCGTGATGCGGACGTCGGCCCCGAGCGACGTCGTGTCGACGATGCGCCAGCGAGCGGCGTCCGCGAGCGTGGCCGGGCCGGCGAGATCGAAGGCCGGGCGCCCGTCCCGCCCCAGCAGCACCGGTGCGAGGTAGGCCACGATGCGGTCAGCCAGGCCGAGATCGCAGAACGCGCCGTGCAGCGCCGCCCCACCCTCGACCATGGCCTGCACGACACCGTGCCGGGTCGCGAGTCCGGTGAGCACCTGCTCGAGGTGCACGCCCCCACCCTGCGGGTCGACCACCTCCACCTCGGCCCCGGCCGCCCGCCACTCGGCGACGCGGTCGGCCGGCGCAGCGGCCGTCGTGAACACGAGCGGCGGTCCCGGTTGGGGATCGAAGAGCGGGCCCTCGGCCGGGACCCGCCCGCGCGCGTCGAGCAGCACCCGTCGGGGCTGACGGTCCGCGGGCGGGTCGCAGTCGCGCGCGGTGAGGCTCGGACGGTCGGCGAGCGCGGTCCCCGATCCGACGATGACCGCCTGCGAATCCGCACGCAGCCCGTGGGCATCCGCCCGGGCCTCGGGTCCGGTGATCCACTGGGAGGACCCGTCGGCCGCAGCGCTGCGTCCATCGAGGCTGGCCGCCGTCTTGAGGAGCGCGAAGGCACGGCCCGTCCGACGCTGGTGCAGGTAGGGCGCGAGCTGTGCGGCCGCCGCCTCGTCCCGGACACCGACCTCGACCTCGACGCCCGCGCGGCGCAGCCGGGCGATGCCGCGCCCGGCGACCTGCGGGTCGGGATCCTCGATCGCCACCACGACCCGCGCGATCCCGGCGGTGATGAGCGCGTCGGTGCAGGGCGGCGTGCGGCCGTGGTGGTCGCACGGTTCGAGCGTGACGTACGCAGTCCCCCCTCGAGCGGCGTCGCCCGCCTCGACGAGCGCCCCCGCCTCGGCGTGCGCCCCGCCCGGCGCGCGGGTCGCTGCGGAACCGACGACCCGGCCGTCCGCGGCGAGGACGACGCAGCCGACCCACGGGTTGGGCGGCGCGATCCGACGCGCGCCCGCGGCCAGGCCGAGGGCGGTGTCCATCGTTCGCTCGTCGGTCGTCGTCGCCATCGGTCCTCGCTGCACCGGCGACCCTCGGGTCGGGTGGGGACGCGACGGTCGAGCGACACGACGGCACAGCACGGGACCGCGCCGCGGCGCGCCGTGCTCGAACCAGCATGCGCTCGTTGCCACCCTCTCCCATCCGGACTGTGACCGTCGGCCCAGGGTTCGCACCTGGTCGGCCCGGCGCTGGCGGCGCCGGGTTTGCGGGCTGCCCGGTCGCCTGGAGGGGGTGCCGGGATCACCGCCGGTCGGGACTTTCACCCATACCCCGAGGGATCGCTACGAACTATCGGGGGGCAAGGTACCACGGGCCCCGCGCCCCATCTCCGGCCGGAGGCGCGGAGGTGACGACCGCCACCGTCGCGCCATCAGTGCGGGCGACCCCCACCGAGCAGGTCGAGCGCGTGGGGCACACCGGGCAGGCAGACCTCGAGCGCCTCGACCGCGCCGGTCGGCGAACCCGGGAGGTTGAGCACGAGTGCTCGCCCGACGGTTCCCGCCACCGCGCGCGACAGCATGCCGAACGGCCGGCCCGGGGCGTCCGAGGCGCGCCGCACCGCCTCGGCGAAGCCCGGTGCCTCGCGATCGATGACCGCCCGGGTGCCCTCAGGGGTGAGGTCGCGCGGACCGAACCCGGTTCCGCCGGTCGTGACGACGAGACCCGCGAACCCTTCGGTCAACTCGCGCAGCGCCGCGGCGACCGACTCGGCTCCATCCGCGCAGACCGCGTGTCGGTCGACGCCTGCGCCCTCGGCCTCGAGCCGACCGACGAGCGCCGGGCCGGACACATCCTCGCGCTGGCCCCCGACGACGCCGTCGGAGACGGTGAGCACGCGCGCCGCGAAGGCCATGACCTCAGGTGGGCCAGGCCGCGGCCCGGATCGCGTGGCAGGCCGCGAGCTGGTCGGGGGCGCGGAAGACCGCCGAACCCGCCACGAGGATGTCCGCGCCCGCCGCGGCCGCGAGCGGACCGGTCTCCACGGTGATGCCGCCGTCGATCTCGAGCTCGACTGCGATCCCCCGCTCGTCGACGAGCGCACGGGCCGCTGCGAGCTTGTCGAGCACCTCGGGGATGAACGCCTGTCCGCCGAAGCCGGGGTTCACGCTCATGAAGAGCAGGACGTCGATCTCCTCGAGGTAGGGCTCCACGGTCTCGAGCGGCGTCGCCGGGTTGAACACGAGGCCGACCGCGATGCCGTGGGCCCTGATGCGGTCGAGCAGCGGACGCGGGTCACCGAGCTCGACGTGGACCGTGAGGCCGTCGGCCCCGGCCTTGGCGAACGGATCGATGAACTCCCCCGGGTTGTCGATCATGAGGTGCACGTCGAGGTGCAGGTCGGTGACGGGGCGGAGGCTCTCGACCACGGCCGGGCCGAGCGAGAGGTTCGGCACGAAGTGCCCGTCCATGACGGCGACGTGGAGGAGATCCGATCCCGGGCTGACCGTCTCGACCTCGGCCCCGAGTCGGGCGAAGTCGGCGGCGAGGATGGAGGGCGCGATCTTCTGGCTCATCGCTGGCGAACCTACCCCCGACCGACGGCGTCAGGAGGAAGCGCCGGGCGCCACCGCCCGGTCCGCGTCAGGCCGTCGCGCCCGGTGCGGTCGCCCACCGCAGAGGAACCCGGACCGCCGCGGCCGGAGGCGCTCGCGCCGGAGGCTCGCCACGCGCACCGGGCGCCACCGCCCGGTGCGCGTCAGGCCGTCGCGCCCGGTGCGCGCAAACGGAGGAGGTACATGCCGTCGGTACCGACGGCATCGGGCCGCAGGAGCGCGCCTCGGCCATGCGGGACCCAGGGCACCGGCGGGACCTCGAGCGGGGTGAACCCCGGGAGGGCCGCGGCGGCGTGCTCGTCCACGCCGATGGTCTCGACCGCCGTGATCGTGCACACGGAGTACACGAGGGTCCCACCCGGGCGGACCAGGCCCGCGGCCTCGACGAGGAGGTCGCGCTGGAGCGCGGCGAGCGCGGCGGGGTCGTCCGGGGACAACCGCCAGCGGGTCTCGGCCCGACGCCGCAGCACGCCGAGCCCGGAGCAGGGTGCGTCGAGGAGCACCGTGTCGAAGGAGGCCGGCGGGAACGGGAGCGCGCGCCCATCGGCCACGTAGGTCACGATGTCGTCGAGTCCGAGTCGGCGCGCCGCATCACGGACGAGCCGCGTACGTCCGACGTAGCGGTCCCCGGCCACGACGAGCCCGGAGCCGTCCATCGCCTCGGCGATCCCGGTGGACTTGCCGCCCGGGGCCGCGGCGAGGTCGAGGATGCGCTGGTCCGGTCGAGCGTCGACCGCGCGCACGATCGCCTGGCTCCCCTCGTCCTGCGGGGTCGCCCGCCCCTCGCGCACCACCGGCAGGCTGCGGGGGTCGCCGCTCCCGCGTACCACGAGCGCATCGGGAGCGAGCCGTCCCACCTCCACGTGGATCCCGGCCGCCTCGAGCTCGTCGCGCACCGCGGCGACGGTGGCCCGCCGACGGTTCACCCGCAGCGTGAGCGCGGGCGTCACGTCGTCGGCCTCGAGGATCGCGAGCGCCGCATCGTCCCCGAGATCGTCGCGTAGGCGACGGACGATCCAGGCGGGATGCGAGGTCCGCACGGCGAGGGCTTCGTCGCCGTCGCCCTCCGGCCAGGGCCAGACCGGACCGAGACGCGCCACCGACCGCAGCACGCCGTTCGCGAACCCCTTGGCCTTCGGACGCACCCGGCCGATGGCTTCGACGGTCTCCCCGACCGCCGCGTGTGCAGGGACACCGTCGAGCAACTGCTGCACCCCGAGGCGGAGGCCGGCGCGCACCGGCACCTCGAGCGCGTCGAGCGGACGGTCGAGCACCTGCGCGAGCAGGTGGTCGCAGCGGCCCCGCCCGCGCAACGTGCCGTAGACGAGCGCCGTCACCTGACCGCGGTCGGCCGCCGACAGCGAGGAACGACGCAGCATCGTGGGAACGAGCACGTGCGAGAACGCGCCGTCCTCGATCCGCACCATGGCGTCGAGCGCGAGGTCGCGGGCCGAGGTCACGGGCTCCACGTCCCGCCTCACCATGGGCGCGCGCCCCGGTGCCCGGCGAGCCAGGCCTCGTAGGTCATGCGGGGCCGGTTCTCCGGCTGCACCTCGGTCGGCACGTACCGCTCCCCCTCCACCCGGCCGCGCCACACCTTGAGCCGGACCCCGTCGTGGACGAGCCACGCGCCGGGTCGCGGGTTGCCGGCCCGCACGAGCCGGTCGGTGATCGGGGCCGGCGCCGCAGGGTCGAGCTCGAACTCGGCGACGGTCAGCTTCGAGGCGTAGGTGGGGTCTCCGAACTGTTCGTCCGGCGCTCGCCCGTCGAGGGTGGGCAGCGTGCGCACGAGGAGCCGCGCCCCGAGGTCGACGAGCCGGTCCCGCAGCTCGCCCGCGGTCTCCTCGGCGGCGATCGGCGTGCGTTCGACCGCGAAGGTGCCGCCTGCATCGAGCTCGGGGACCACCGCCATGACCGCCACCCCGGTCTCGGCGTCACCGTCGAGGATCGCCCGCTCCACCGGCGCCGCGCCGCGCCACCGCGGGAGCAGGGAGAAGTGGAGGTTCACGAATCCCCCCGGGATCGCCTCGAGCAGCGCAGTCGGCAGGATCTGCCCGAAGGCGACGACCACCCCGAGATCGGCGTCGAGCGCCGCGACCGCGTCGACCACCTCGCGGACCCGCTCGGGCGAGACCACGGGGAGGCCGAGCGCCTCGGCCGCCGCGCGCACCGGGCTCGGGGTCGTGCCGGTACCCCGCGACCGCCGCCGATCGGGTTGCGTGACGACGAGCGCCACCTCGTGGCCCGCCGCGACCACGGCCTCGAGCGGCGGCACCGCGTCGGCCGGGGTGCCGAGGTAGACGATGCGCACGCGCGCCTCAGCCGAACGGGTTCGCCGGTGGACGCTCGACCATCTCACGGTCCTGGAGCAGCCGCAGGATCCGCTTGCGCTGAGCCTTGTCGACCCGATCGATCGCGAGCACGCCGTCGAGGTGGTCGAGCTCGTGCTGGAACATCCGACCGATGTAGTCGTCGGCCTCCATGAACCACTCCTCGCCGTCGAGGTCGAGGGCCCGGAGCGTGACCACCTCAGGCCGCACGATCGTGAAGCCGATGTCCGGGATCGACAGGCACCCCTCGGTCCACTCGCACTCGCCCCTCGTGTCGACGATCTCCGGGTTGATGGCGACCTTCGGCCCGTCGTCGGTATCGAACACGAAGTACCGCTTCGTGATGCCCACCTGGGTCGCGGCCAGCCCGCCACCGGGAGCGGCGTACATGGTCTCGATCATCGTGTGCGCGCTCGTGGCGAGGGCCCCGTCGATGTCGGTGACGTCGTCGGCCCGCTGACGCAGGACGGGGTCACCGATCTGACGGATCGAGAACGTCGACATGGTCCGAGGGTACCAGCGCGACCACCGGTGCGATCAGACGCGCGGTGGATCGACCTCGATCCGCAGGCGCCCGATCGGGCGAGCCGCGCGCAGCGCCGGCGCCACCACGGTCGCCAGCACCTCCGGATCGGCGGCCCGCACGAGCACCTCCGCACCCACCCCCGCGGCCACCGGACCCAGCACCGTCGCGTCCGCGGTCGTCCGCAGTTCCGCCGCGAACCGTTCGACGGCGTCGTGCTCACCCCGGACCTGCGCGAGACCGCCGAACGGCGGGTAGCCGAGCGCCCGTCGTCGCGCGACCTCGGCGAGCCAGGCCAGGCTCGGGTCGGCCGCACCCACCGCGAGCAGCACGTCGTGCTCGGGGACTCGGGTCTGCACCAGCAGCGTCCCGTCGTCCGTCCGAGGTCCGAGTCGGCGGGCCGCACGGGCCAGCAGCGTCGCGGCCTGCTCGGCCGCGCGGTACCGCGGGGCGAGCAGTTCCTGATCGGCCTCGAGCAGCGCGACGAGTCCGACCGGGCGATCGGTCGGGACACGGTGGAGCACCGCCTCGGTCCCGACGAGCACGTCGGCGTCGGGTCGGCCCTCGGTCGCCGCGTCCACGTCGAGCACCGTGGCCCGCGGCAGCAGCGCCGCGAGGTCGTCCCGCACCCGGTGCACCCCGACGCGGATCGCCCGGAGCCGCACCGAGGCGCAGGCCGCGCAGACCCAGGGCCGGGTCGCGGTACAGACCCGACAGCGCAGGGCCCGCCCGCCTTCGGTCTCCGTCTCCTCGACCGCGCCGCCGCACGCCTCGCACCGGACCAGTTCCCGGCAGGACCCGCAGGCGAGCAAGCGGGCCCGGCCCCGTCGGTTGAGGACGCAGAGGGCGCGGGCACCCCGATCGAGGGTGCGGTGCAGCGCGCGTGCGAGCGCGTCGCTGAGCAGCGCCTGTCCGGGCGCCTCCTCGCGCAGGTCGACCACCTCGAGGCGGGGCCACCCCGCACGTTCCGCGTCCCGGGACGGACGGGCCACGGTGTCGGCTCGGGTCACTGCGATGGCCGTGGGGATCGCGGCCACGAGGGTGCACGGCACGCGCCGACGACGCGCCCGTTCGATCGCCACATCCCGCGCGTGCCAGGTCGGGTTGCGCTCCTCCTGGAGCGCTTCGTCAGCTTCGTCGAGCACGACGATCGCGGCGAGGTCGGGCACGGGTGCCCACACCGCGGACCGCCCACCGACGACCACGCAGCCGCCCGACCGGGCCGCCGCCCACGCCTGCGTCCGCTGGGCATCGGATCGACCCGAGTGGAGCGCGTGGACCCGGTGCCCGGCGCGCTCGAGGTGACGGACGAGCCGGTCGATGCGAGCGAGGTCCGGGGTGATCACGATCGTCGACCCCGACGCGGCGAGGAGTCCGGCCACCATGTCGCGTCGGTCCGCGGCCGGCGGCCAGGCGAGCACCCGAACCGTGTGGCCGGGGCCGGGCACCGTGGGCGCCGCCACCGGTACGGGCTCGGTCACCGCGTTGGGGGCCGACGCGGCGGCGAGCACCGACACCTCGCTCCCGGCCCACTGGACCGCCGCCCACCGGGCGAGGTCCACCACCTCGGCCGACGGTCCGGCCCCCACGACCCGGCGTAGTTCGAGCAGCCGCGACCGTTCGGTCTCCGGCTCGACCTCGGTCGCGAGCACCCACCCGCGCACGCTCCGTCCGTGGAGCGGGACGCGCACGATGGTTCCCACCTCCACCCGCGGCACGAGCGCCGTGGGGACGAGGTAGTCGAAGGCGCGTTCGACCGCGGGGAGGTCCGGGCGCACCCGGACCACACCGCGGTCGTCCGCGGTGACTACGCCAGACCCTCGGCGGCGGTGCGCAGGGCGTCGGCCTGGCTCGTGCTATCCCAGGTGAAGTCCGAGTCCGCACGACCGAAGTGCCCGTAGGCCGCAGTCTTGCGGTAGATCGGACGGCGCAGGTCGAGACGCTCGATGAGCGCGGCCGGCCGCAGGTCGAAGTGCTCCTGCACGAGGGCCGGGAGCTTCGCCGGGTCGATCTCCGAGGTGCCGAAGGTCTCGACCATCACGGAGACCGGACGGGCCACGCCGATCGCGTAGGC
>JBJTQX010000050.1:0-6452 GCA_046075855.1 Actinomycetes bacterium | reverse complement strand
GTCGCATGGAGCCCAACGTCATGCCGGTGGCCGCGAAGGGCACGGGCATCTACGTCAACTCCTCACTGGCCAAGGTCGAGGCGCTTAAGGGCGGGTACGACGAGGCGATCCTGCTCAACACCCACGGGCACGTGGCCGAGTGCACCGGCGAGAACCTGTTCATCGTGCGCGACGGGGTGCTCATCACCCCGCCGACCTCCTCGGGCGCGCTCGAGGGCATCACCCGCCACAGCATCATGACGATCGCCCGCGACCTCGGTTACGAGGTGGTCGAGGCGAACCTGCTCCGTTCCGACCTGTACCTGGCCGATGAGGCCTTCCTCACCGGCACCGCGGCCGAGGTCGTGCCCATCCGCTCGGTGGACGACCGCAACGTCGGACCGCGGGGGGGCGACCCGGGGCCGGTGGCCAAGGAACTGCAGGCCGCCTACTTCGAGGCGGTCCACGGCCGGAGCCCGAAGTACGCGCACTGGCTCGACTACGTCGACTGATGGTGGAGGTGAGCGCACCGTGAACGACCGCACCCCGAAGGCCGTCGAGATCTACGACACGACGCTGCGCGATGGCGCGCAGCTCGAGGGCATCTCGCTGACCGTCGACGACAAGATCCGGATCGCGGCCGAGCTCGACCACCTCGGCGTCCACTACATCGAGGCGGGCTGGCCCGGCGCCAACCCGAAGGACGACGAGCTGTTCCGGCGCCTGCCCTCCGAGCTCACCCTCACCACCTCGCGGCTCGTCGCGTTCGGCTCGACCCGGCGCGCCCGGGGCCGGGTCGACTCCGACGACACCCTGCGGCACCTCATCGACTCGAACGCGCCGGCACTGTGCATCGTCGGGAAGTGCTGGGACTACCACGTCACCGAGACCCTCAACACGACCCTCGAGGAGGGCGTGGCGATGGTGGGTGACAGCGTGCGCTTCCTCAAGGGGGAGGGACGCGAGGTGCTCTTCGACGCGGAGCACTTCTTCGACGGTTACAAGCGCAACCCCGAGTACTCGCTGCAGGTCCTCGAGGCCGCCGCGACCGGTGGGGTGGATCGGCTCGTGCTCTGCGACACGAACGGCGGGTCCCTGCCCCACGAGGTCGAGCGGATCGTGGCCGAGGTGGTCGACTACTTCGGCGGTGACGTGGCGGTCGGCGTGCACCTGCACGACGACACCGGGTGCGGGGTCGCGAACGCGCTGGCCGGGGTGCGCGGCGGCGCCACCCAGGTGCAGGGCACGATCAACGGCTACGGCGAGCGGACCGGCAACTGCAACCTCACGACGATCATCCCGAACCTCTCCATCAAGATGGGGGTCGAGACGATCCCGGCCGACCGGCTCGAGCGGCTCACGCCCGTGTCGCGCCACATCGCCGAGCTCGTGAACATGTCGCTCAACCCGCAGGCCCCGTACGTCGGGGCCTCCGTGTTCGCGCACGAGGCCGGGCTCCGCGTGAGCGCCATTGCCCGACGGCCCGACGCCTACGAGCACGTGGCCCCCGACGCGGTGGGCAACGGCACCCGGTTCGTGGTGTCGGAGCTCGCGGGCAAGGCCACGATCGCCCTCAAGGCGGCCGAGCTCGGCCTCGACCTCGACGGGCCGACGGTCAACCAGGTGGTCGACACGCTGAAGCGGCTCGAGCACGACGGCTACCAGTTCGAGGTCGCGGACGCCTCGCTCGAACTGCTCATGCGCCGGGCGTCCGGGTGGGAGCAGGACTGGTTCACCGTGGAGTCCTTCCGCGTCATCACCGACGACGTACAGGGCGAGGACGGCATCGCGGGGGTGGCTACCGAGGCGACGATCAAGGTCCGGCTCGGCGAGGACCGGGTCATCGCCACGGCCGAGGGGAACGGCCCGGTCAACGCGCTCGACCGGGCCCTGCGCACCGCGATCGGTGACCGGTTCCCGGCGCTCGCCGAGGTCCACCTCACGGACTTCAAGGTGCGGGTGCTCAACACCGAGCGGGGGACGGGTGCGGTGACCCGGGTCCTGCTCGACACCGCGGACGCCCACGGCTCGTGGACCACGATCGGGGTGAGCGAGAACATCATCGACGCGTCCTGGCAGGCGCTGGCCGACTCGCTGACCTACGGCTTGCTCCGGGCCGCGTCGCGCGGGTAGTCCACCGACCATGCCGACCGATCCCTACGTCCCGCCGACCGCCGCGGACGCGCCGCGTCAGGAGCCCAACCTCGCGCCGGGGGTGCACATCCCCGCGGCCGAGCCGTGGCGGCCGACGCGGCCCGGCGAGGTCGGACCGGAGGGGGAGTCCGGGGAACTGCTCGGGAACACCGGCCCCAACGTCGGGTACGCGATGACGCTCGCCCGTCGCGCCCGGAGCCGGCTCCAGCTCGCCCCGGGGGAGCACCTCGAGGACGCAGTCGCCGTGGTCGCGGAGATCGCCATGAAGCGCGCCGCGTCGTTCGGCCGCGCCCCGACCGGTCAGGACGTGCAGCTGGCCATCGATTACCTCGGCTACGAGGGGGCCGATCCGGGCGTGCTCGCGTGGCGGCCCGCGCTCGTGCACGGGGCGGGACACCACTGGCTCTCCCGGCGCCGGGCCGTCGGCGCCGTGCCCGCCGAGGTGCTGCACCGGCCGCTCGCCGCGGCCGCGGCCGCCACCGACGAGGTCCGTGCGGCCCTCGCCGCGGCCGCCGCGCACTGACCGATGGCGGTCGGCATCCTCGCCGAGGAGTACGAGGCGCTGCGCGAGGCCATGCGGCGGCTGGCCGAGACCTCCTTCGCCCCCCACGCCGCCGCGGCCGACGAGCGGGCCGAGTTCCCGTGGGCCTCGTTCCAGGCGTGGCGCGACTCGGGGCTCGCGGGCGCGCTGTACCCCGCCGACCTCGGTGGCGACGGCGGCGACGCGACCGCCTACGCGGTCGTGGTGGAGGAGGCGGCCCGGGTGTGCGCGGCGACCTCGCTGGCCATCCTCATCTCACGGTTCGGGGTCACGCCGATCATCCGGCACGGCTCGGAGTACCTGCGCGAGCGGTACGTGCCGCCGGTGGCCCGTGGGGAGTGGCAGGCCTCCTACTGCCTGTCCGAACCGGGCGCGGGCAGCGACGTCGCGGCGATGTCGACCCGCGCGGTGCGCGACGGCGACCGCTGGGTGCTCAACGGGCGGAAGTGCTGGATCACGAACGCCGGCATCTCCGACGTCTACACGATCTTCGCCCGCACGGGAGAGGGTCCCGGCGCCCGCGGGATCAGTGCCTTCGTGGTCGAGCCCTCCTTCCCCGGCTTCCGGGTGGGCAAGCTCGAGCACAAGATGGGCATGCGCGGCTCGCCGACCGGGGAACTCCTGCTCGACGACTGCGAGGTGCCGGCCGAGAACCTCATCGGCGAGGAGGGCCAGGGCTTCACCTACGCGATGGCCGCCCTCGACACCTCGCGGCCCATCGTCGGCGCGCAGGCGGTCGGGATCGCGCAGGGCGCGCTCGACGCCGCGGCCCGGTACCTCACCGAACGGGAGCAGTTCGGCCGGCCCATCGCCGAGTTCCAGGGCCTGCAGTTCATGCTCGCTGACATGGCCACCCAGGTGGAGGCCGCCCGCACGCTCGTCCTGCGGGCCTGCGCCATGGTCGACGCCGGGGCCCCCGGGGTGTCGAAGGTCTCGGCCATGGCCAAGCTCTTCGCCTCGGACACGGCCATGCGGGTGACCACGGACGCGGTCCAGTTGCTCGGGGGCGCGGGGTACACCACGGACCACCCGGTGGAACGCATGATGCGGGACGCCAAGGTCACGCAGATCTACGAGGGGACCAACCAGGTGCAGCGCGTCGTGATCTCCCGCCGACTCCTCGAGGAGATCCGGTGAGCGCCGTGCGCGTCCGGTTCTCCCCGGCCCCCACCGGGTTCCTCCACGTGGGTGGTGCCCGCACCGCGCTCTTCAACTGGCTGTACGCCCGGCACGTCGGCGGGACGTTCATCCTGCGGATCGAGGACACCGACGTCGCCCGATCGCGGCAGGAGTGGATCGACGGCATCCAGGACACCCTCCACTGGCTCGGCCTGACCTGGGACGAGGGTCCGTACCTCCAGAGCGACCGGTTCGACCGGTACCTGGCCGCGGCCGACCGCATGCTCGCCGAGGGTCTGGCCTACGAGTGCTACTGCTCCGAGGAGGAGGTGCGCGCCCGCAACGACGAGGCGCTCGCGGCAGGGCGCACACCCGGGTACGACGGACGCTGCCGCGACCTCACCGAGGAGCAGCGGGCCGAGCACCGGGCGGCGGGGCGGGCCCGATCGGTGCGGTTCCGGACGCCCGACTCGGGGACGAGCGAGTTCCTCGACGTCGTCCGCGGTCCGGTCGCGGTCGAGTGGTCGACCATCTCCGACTTCGTGATCGTGCGGGCCTCGGGCGCGCCGATCTTCTTCCTCGCGAACGCGGTCGACGACCTCGAGATGGGCATCACCCACGTGGTGCGGGGTGAGGACCTCATCGACTCCACCCACCGGGTGCTCGCGCTGCGTCGGGCCCTCGGTGACGCGACCGTGCCGGTGTACGCCCACCTCCCGCTCATCGTGGGCGCGGACCGGGCCAAGCTCTCGAAGCGTCACGGGGCGGTCGCCCTCGAGGACTTCCGGGACCGCGGGTACCTGCCCGAGGCGCTGCTCAACTACCTCGCCCTGCTCGGCTGGGCGCCGGAGGACGGCGCCGAGGTGCTCACGGCCGAGGAGCTCGCCGGGGCGTTCGACCTCGAACGGGTCACCCACTCGGCCGCCTACTTCGATCACCAGAAGCTCGAGTGGATCAACGGCGAGTGGATCCGTCGCCTGCCGCTCGACGAGCTGGTGGAGCGCGTGCGCCCGTACGCCGAGGCGCGTCACGGGGCCGACCTCGACCCGGTACGGCTCGGGGGCGCAGTGCGCATCGGACAGGAGCGCGCCACCACGCTCCTGCAGCTCGTCGAGCAGATGGACTTCCTCTTCGTCGCGTCCGAGACGTTCACCATCGCGCCGGAGTCCTGGGAGCGCGTGGCCGGGACCGAACGGCTCGACGAGATCCTCGACGCGGTCGCCGCGCACCTCGCCGGTTGTGAGTGGACCCCGGAGGCCATCGACCTGCGACCCGCGCTCGAGCCGCTCGGGGTGAAGCCCCGCAAGGCCCTGCCCGCGGTGTACGCGGCGATCGAGGGCCGCCACGCGGGTCTGCCGCTCTTCGACTCGATCCACCTCCTCGGTCGCGAGGAGTCCCTGACCCGCATCGCGGCGGCCCGCGCGCGTCGGTGATCCGGCCCGGCTGGCCGGATCCGGGGTCGCCGCGGCTAAGGTGAGGCCTCCTTTCGGGGGTGGTGTAATCGGCAACACAACTGGTTCTGGTCCAGTTATTGGGGGTTCGAGTCCTCCCCCCCGAGCGGCTCGCCGGTTCCGCCGGTGACCTCTGACATACGGTCCGCACGTCGGACCGGCTCGATCTGGCCCCGTCGTCTAGCGGCCCAGGACGCCGCCCTCTCAAGGCGGAAACGGCAGTTCGAATCTGCTCGGGGCTGCCACGCTCACCAGCGTGGCGCCACCGGATCGAGATCCCCCCGGTCAGCGGCCGGGGCGCGGCACGCTCAGAGGACGATCTCGGGTTGGCCCTCCACCACCCGGAGGCGGCATGGCTGCCCGGCCAGATGGATCGGATCGCGCCGTGTCAGACCCCGGGCGCGCACCGTGATGACCTCGCCCTTCGCCGGTCCCGACGTGATCGTGAGATCGACCGCCAGCACCCCGTCTTCGACCGTATCGGCCCACACGATGAACGCTTCGTGGACGCCGTCGGACAGCGGCGCGTTCGACTCCATGCACGCCATCTCAGCACGTGTGGGCGCCGGTGTGCACCCGGGCGCGCGGCGGTTTTCCACAGGCGGCGCGCGGGGTGCGAGCAGGTGCGCGGATCGTCGCTCCACGGTCCTTGGAGTGGAAATCCGCCACTCGCGGCGCGATGTGTGTCAGGGTTCTGCGGACAACGGCGGAGTTGTTCCACGCGTTCGCCATGCACGGAGTGCGGAACCGAGTTCCGGGTGCTTGACGAATCGTGGACCATGCGTTTCCATTTCGGTGGAAACGACGGGACTGCGGAGGCAGTGCATGAACAAGGCAGAGCTCGTCGACAAGGTCGCCGAGGCGACCGGAAGGTCGAAGAAGGACGTCGAGGACATCCTCACGGCTGCCCTCGGGTCGGTCGTCGAGGCGGTGGCGGCCGGTGACAAGGTCGCCCTCCCCGGCTTCGGTTCGTTCCAGAAGTCGCACCGTGCGGCCCGCGAGGGTCGCAACCCCCAGACGGGTGCGACGATCCAGATCGCGGCATCGTATGGCGTGAAGTTCTCGGCAGCAGCCGGCTTCAAGTCCGCCGTGAACTGAGTCCGGAGAATCCCCTGCACCCGCAGGGTGCACTCGACGGACCCAGGCAAGCAACACACCCACAGAAAGGTGGTACCAGTGCCTCCGGCAAAGAAGACCACTCGTAAGGC
>JBJTQX010000049.1:0-5006 GCA_046075855.1 Actinomycetes bacterium | reverse complement strand
TTCGTGAGCAAGGCCACCGGGGTGCCGCTGGCCAAGGTGGCCGCCCGGGTCATGCTCGGCGCGACGCTCGCGTCCCTGCGGGTCGAGGGTCTGCTGCGGCCGCCCGCGGGGGACGGGCACATCGCGGTGAAGGAGGCGGTGCTGCCCTTCAACAAGTTCCCGCAGGTCGATACGGTCCTCGGCCCGGAGATGCGTTCCACCGGCGAGGTGATGGGCATCGACCGCTCCTTCGGCATGGCCTTCGCCAAGAGCCAGGCCGCGGCCGGTAACCGGCTGCCCGAATCGGGGACGGTGTTCCTGTCGCTCGCCGATCGGGACAAGCGGCAGGGGCTCGTGGCCGCCCACCGGTTCACCGAGCTCGGCTTCGCCATCGTCGCGACCGCGGGGACGGCCCGGGCGCTCGAGGCCGAGGGGATTCGCGTGGCGCAGGTCGTGGGCAAGGTCGGCGACGCCGAGGGCCTCGACGCGGTCGACCTCATCCAGTCCCGCGAGGTCGACCTCATCGTGAACACACCCCGCGGCCGCGGGCCGCGGGCCGACGGCGACCACATCCGCATGGCGGCGACCCGATCGAAGGTGCCCTGCCTCACGACGGTGGCCGCCGCGCTGGCCGCAGCGGCGGGCATCGCGGAGATGACGAGCCGCGAACCGGCCGTCCACTCACTCCAGGAGTACCACCGCGACGCGCAGCTCCGGTTCGGGGTCTGAGGTGGCTCGTCCCGCGGTCGATGCGGAGGTGCGGCTCGGACGCCTCGTCCTGCCGAACCCGATCGTCGCCGCCTCCGGCACGTTCGGTCACGGTGCCGAGCTGGCTCGGCTCTGCCCGCCTGCCGAGCTCGGCGCGATCACGGTCAAGTCCCTCGCGGCGATGCCGTGGGCCGGCAACCCGGCACCCCGTCTCCACCCGGCCACGGCCGGGATGCTCAACTCGGTCGGGCTCCAGGGGCCGGGGGTCGCGGCGTGGATCGCCGAGGACCTCCCGGGTCTGCGGGCCGCCGGCGCCCGGGTCATCGCCTCGGTCTGGGGCCGGAACGTGGGGGAGTTCGGCGACGCCGCACGTCTGCTGGCCCCTGCGGTCGCGGACCTCGTCGCGGTCGAGGTGAACGTGTCGTGCCCGAACCTCGAGGATCGATCGCGGATCTTCGCGCACAGCGAGGAGGCGACCCGTCAAGTCGTCGACGCGGTCGTGGCCGCCGATCTCGGTGTACCCGTGTTCGCCAAGCTCTCGCCCAACACCGACGAGTTGCCGGAGATCGCCGCCGCGGCGGTCGAGGCGGGGGCCGAGGGCCTGACCCTCGTGAACACGCTGCTCGGGTACGCCATCGACATCGAGACCCGGCGACCGGTGCTCGGGGCGGGCCGGGGCGGGCTCTCGGGCGCAGCGATCAAGCCGGTGGCCCTGCGTGCGGTGCACGACGTGACCCAGGCGGTGCCGGGCGTGCCGGTCATCGGTACCGGCGGCATCTCGAACGGGCGGGATGCGGTGGAGATGATGCTCGCCGGTGCGAGCGCAGTCGGTGTGGGCACCGCGACCTTCCGTGACCCCCGAGCGCCGCGACGCATCCTCGGTGAGGTCCTCGACTGGTGCGCGGCGCACGGCGTCGGCCGCGTGCGCGACCTCACCGGCGCCGTGGAGGACCGATGACCCCCTCGCCCGACCCCGCGCCGGAAGCGGTGCGCCAGCGCCTCGTGCTGCCCCTCGACGTGGGCGACCTCGATGCTGCGCTCGCCATGGCGCGTCGCGTCGCCCCATGGTTCGGCGTCATGAAGGTGGGACACGAGCTGTACGGTGAGGCGGGACCGGCTGCGTTCGACGCGCTGCACGAGCTCGGGCTCGTGGTGTTCTGCGACCTCAAGCTCCACGACATCCCCAACACGGTCGAGCGGGCCGCGGCCGCACACGCCCGGCGCGGGGTGGCCATCATGAACGCGCACGGCTGCGGCGGGGTCGACATGCTGCGAGCCTTCGCCGCGGGAGCCGCGGCGGGCGCGACTGCGGCCGGGGTCGCGGTGCCGACGACGCTCGCGGTCACCGTGCTCACCTCGGAACCGGACGCATCGGCCTTCGGCACGCGGCTCGCCGCCGCGGTCGAGGCCGGGCTCGACGGCGTCGTCTGCAGCGCGCGGGAGGTGGGGGAGGCTGGCGCCGCGGGGATGCGGTCCATGGTGCCGGGCATCCGCATGGCCGGCGGAGCGACGCACGACCAGGCCCGGGTCGGGACGCCCGGCGCGACGATCGCAGCCGGTGCCACCTGGCTCGTGGTGGGACGCGCCGTGACCGCCGATCCCGAGCCGGAGGCTGCGGCGGCCCGGGTCGCGGCCGAGGTGTCGGCGGCGCTCGGGGGCTGACCGCCGATCGGGATCGCGGGGGACCCCCGGTATGCTCGGCCGCCCCACGCCCGTCCGAGGCACCCGAGGTACCGATGGCCCAGCCCCCCAGCCTCACGCCCGAGCAGCGCGCCGCCGCGCTCGAGAAGGCCGCCGAGGCCCGCCGCGTGCGGGCCGAGGTGAAGATGCTGCTCAAGCTCAACCGCATCACGCTCGCGGAGCTCTTCGAACGAGCTGACACCGACGACGTGGTGGCCAAGCTCAAGGTCGTGAGCGTGCTCGAGTCGCTGCCCGGGGTCGGCAAGGTGCGGGCGCGGCGCACGATGACCGAGCTCGAGATCGCCGACAACCGGCGGTTGCGGGGGGTCGGGGCGAACCCGCGCACCGCGCTCCTCGACGCCTTCGCAGAGCGGGAGGGCTGCACGCTGGCCGCGCTCCTCGTCCTCGCCGGTCCCTCGGGAGTCGGCAAGGGCACCGTCGTACGCCACCTCCTCGCCGAGGATCCGAACCTCTGGTTGTCGGTGTCCGCGGCGACCCGTCCCATGCGACCGGGGGAGGTCGACGGGGTCGACTACTTCTTCATGGACCGGGCCGAGTTCGAGCGGGTGCGAGACGCCGGAGGCTTCCTCGAGTGGTTCGAGGTCTACGGGGACCTCAAGGGCACTCCTCGGGCGGCGGTGGAGGAGCACCTCATGGCCGGCCTCGACGTGCTCCTCGAGATCGACGTGCAGGGCGCGCTGTCCGTGCAGGAGCGCTTCCCGGACGCAGTCCTCGTGTTCCTGCGTCCCCCGAGTCGGGAGGAGCAGCGGCGTCGGCTCGAGGGGCGGGCGGTCGGGGATCCGGTCCAGCAGGCCTCGATCGAGCAACGCCTGGCCGAGGCGGAGGCGGAGGAACTGCTCGCGGCTCGCTTCGACCACGTGGTGACGAACCACGAGTCGGCGGCGGCCGCCGCCGAGGTGGCTGCTATCCTGCGAGGCCGCCGTTCCGGGGATGCCCCGAGCGGTTCCTGACCTGGCGGACGCCACGGTGCGGTTGCGCCGGACCGTCCAGAGACCACTCGACGAGAGGGACCCATGGCCGAGCGCCGCGACAACCTGATGGAGCCGCACCTCGAGGCGCTGCTCGCCGCGATGGAGGCCGCTGGTGCGGACTCGAAGTTCACCCTCGTCACCCTCGCCGCCATGCGGGCCCGCGAGATCAACGACTACTACGGCCAGCTCGGTGAGGGTCTGGGCAAGATCGTTCCGCCGCAGGTGACCTCGGTGTCGCGCAAGCCGCTGTCCATCGCGCTCGAGGAGATCCGCGAGGGCAAGATCGTCAAGTGCGACCTGCCCGAACCGGTGGCCGAGGAGGCTGTGGTCGGTGAGGGCGAGCACGAGGTTGCGCTCGCCGAGGTCGGGCCCGAGCCCGAGGCCGGCTGATCCACGTGGAGCCCGTGGTCGGCGCGTCGCCGCTGGCCGGCCGCCGGGTCGTCCTCGGGGTCTCGGCCGGGATCGCGGCCTACAAGGCGGTGGAGCTCTGCCGACGGATGGTCGACGCGGGCGCGCACGTGGTCCCGGTGCTCACCGAGGAGGCGCTCCGCTTCGTCGGCGCGGTGACCTTCTCGGCGTTGGCGTCCGAACCCGCGCGCACCTCGATGTACGGCGGCGACGACCCGATCCCGCACACGCACCTCGGGCAGGACGCGGACCTCATCGTCGTCGCGCCCGCCACCGCGAACACGCTGGCCCGGTACGCCGCAGGCATCGCGGACGATCTGCTCACGAACACCCTGCTGGCCACCCGTGCGCCGGTGCTCGTCGCCCCGGCCATGCACACCGAGATGTGGGAGCACCCATCGGTGTGCGAGAACCTGGCAACCCTGCGCCGCCGGGGCGTGCACGTCTGCGACCCGGAGTCGGGCCGGCTCGCCGGTGGCGACGTGGGGGAGGGGCGGCTCGCCGAGCCGGCCCGCATCCTCGCGGCGGCCGAGGCGATCCTGGCCCGGGGTAACGACCTCGCCGGCATCCGGATGGTCGTGACGGCCGGGGGGACCCGGGAGGCGATCGATCCGGTGCGGTTCATCGGGAACCGGTCGTCCGGGAAGATGGGCCACGCCGTGGCGGCGGCCGCTGCAGCCCGGGGCGCGGCGGTCACGCTCGTCACCACCGTCCCCGCCGCCGCGCCGGCCGGTGTGGAGGTCGTGCCCGTCGTGACGGCCGACGATGTGGAACGCGCGGTGCTGGCCCGGTTCGAGGACGCCCACGTGGTGGTCATGGCGGCCGCCGTCGCCGACTTCCGTCCCAAGGTCGTGGCCACCGAGAAGATCAAGAAGCGGGACGGTGCCCCCGAGATCCTGCTCGAGCCGACCCCGGACATCCTCGCCGGCCTCGGCGCCCGCAAGACCCACCAGCTCCTCGTGGGGTTCGCGGCGGAGACCGAGCGGATCGCCGAGCACGCCGCGGAGAAGATGGCGGCCAAGCGGGTCGACCTCCTCGTGGCCAACGACGTCTCGGCCCCGGACGCCGGGTTCGAGGTGGACACGAACCGTGCCATGCTGTTCGACGGGTCGGGGTCCGTCACGGAGACCCCGCTCCTGAGCAAACTGTCGCTCGCCGAGGTGATCCTGGACCGCGTGGCGGTCCGCCTCGGACGGGACACCACCAGGGAGAGCCAGTGAGTTCCTTCACCTTCACGTC
>JBJTQX010000048.1:0-5474 GCA_046075855.1 Actinomycetes bacterium | reverse complement strand
CGCCTTGTCGATCTGATCGAACGCCGTCGCCGTCACGTTCGGGTTCCGATCGGCCAACACCCGCGTGATCGCCGCCGTCAACGTCGTCTTCCCATGGTCGATGTGACCAATGGTCCCGATGTTCAAGTGCGGCTTGGTCCGCTCGAACTTCTCCTTACCCATGGTCATCGCTCCTGGTGGTCCGCCGTCGGCCCCTCGGCCACGGGTCGTTCGGTTGTCTGGGTGGTTCGCGGACCGGCCGGGTCCGCCGGGCGGCGAGTTCGGTGGTCCGAGTAGCGGAGGCGGGAATCGAACCCGCGACACCACGATTATGAGCCGTGTGCTCTAACCAACTGAGCTACTCCGCCGTATGTGACGGGCGGACGATCCGGCTGGCCGGCTCCCGCCGGGTGCCCTCGCATCCGCTCGTGCGGAGCCCTCGGTGGGGATTGAACCCACGACCCCTTCCTTACCATGGAAGTGCTCTGCCACTGAGCTACAAGGGCAAGGGCGGAGAGGATAGCAAGGGCGCCGACCTCGGCTACCGTCCGGACCCGTGGGGCTGCAGATCCGGGCGGTGGAACCCGCCGACGCCGAGGCCATCCGGACCATCTACAACCGGGAGGTGACCGGCTCGACCGTCACCTTCGACATGGTCGAGCGGACCCCGGAGGAGCAGGCGGCCTGGATCGCCGAGCACTCGGGCGGCCACCCCGCAGTCGTCGCGGTCGACGGGGCCTCGGGTCAGGTCATCGGCTTCGCCAGCCTCTCCCCCTACCGCCCCCGCGCGGCCTACTCGACCACGGTCGAGGACTCGGTCTACGTGCGGGACGACCAGCGGGGCAACGGGGTGGGGCGGGCCCTGCTCGACGAGATCGTCCGACTCGCCGCGGCCCACGGGTACCACACGGTGATCGGCCGGATCGTGGGCGACCACTCGGCCTCGATCGCGCTCCACGCGGCCTGCGGCTTCGCCGAGATCGGGCGGGAGCGGGAGGTCGGCCGCAAGCACGGCCGCTGGCTCGACGTCGTGCTCATGCAGCGCATGCTCTGAGGACGCAGCGACGCCGCCGCACCCGGGAGGGCTCGGCGGCGTCGTGTCGGTGGGCCCGGGAGGATTCGAACCTCCGTAGCTTTCGCAACTGGTTTACAGCCAGTCCCCTTTGTCCACTCGGGTACGGACCCAGCGGGGGCCTACAGTAACCGACCGTCCGAGTGCGCTTCCAAGGGGGTTCCCAGTGCCGAGCTTCGACGTCGTCTCCGAGATCGACATGCAGGAACTGCGCAACGCCGTGGATCAGGCGTCCCGCGAGATCTCGAGCCGGTTCGACTTCAAGGGGACGGACTCGAGCATCGAGCTCACCGAGAAGACGATCGTGCTCAACACCGAGAGCGAGCAGCGGCTCCAGGCCCTCACCCAGGTGCTCGAGGAGAAGTTGGTGAAGCGCAAGGTCTCGCTGAAGTGCCTCGACTACGGCAAGGTCGAGGAGGCCTCGAAGGGTCGGGCCCGCCAGACGGTCACGCTCGTCATGGGCATCAACGACACGAAGGCCAAGGAGATCGGGAAGTTCATCAAGGAGCTCCCGCTCAAGGGCATCCAGCACCAGATCCAGGGCGACCAGCTGCGGGTGAACGGCAAGAAGCGCGATGACCTCCAGGAGGTCATCGGCGCGCTGCGCGAGCACGACTTCGGCGTGCCCCTGCAGTTCACGAACTTCCGCGACTGACGCGAGTCACCCTCAGGCGCCGACCACCTCGGCGCTCGGTTCGGTCCCGGCGTCCACCGCAACCCCGGATGCCGCGCGCTCGAGCGCGAGGAACGCGAGCACTGCGACCCCGTACACACAGAGCGCGACGATCTGCACCGTGCGGAACCCGTAGGCCATGGCGAGGATGGTCGTGCCGACCGAGCCGATCACCGAGAAGAACCCGTTGACCGCCCAGCCCCAGGCCACGTACTCGTCCGCGTGCGGTCCGAGGCCGGCCACCACGCCGAGGCCGAGCGGCATGAACATGCCGAGGCACACCCCGAGTGGGGCGAGCAGCAGCACGGTGGTGACCACGCGGAACCAGAACGGCGTCTGGAGCAGGGCGTCGGTGATGGGGTCGAGCGCGAGGAGGTAGGCGATCCCGAGCGCCAGCAGGGCCACCCCGCTCGTCACGACCGCCCGCCGGGGGCGCTCGGCGAACCGCTTGCTCAGCAGCGCGCCGAGGCCGGTGAACAGCAGGATCGAGGCGAGCGTGACCGTGAGCGAGTACGTCGGGTAGCCGAGGAACCGCACGAGACGCTGGATCATCGAGATCTCGAGGAGCATGAACCCGAGCCCGAGGCACGCGAAGTAGAGGACCGATCGCCCCTTGGCCGGCAGGGCCCGCCACTCCTTGCGTACGAACACGAACGGCGCGAGCAGGAACAGCGCGGCATACCCCACCGACACGAGCAGGAGCAGGAGCAGCACGCGCTCGCCGATGACGTCCTCGGGGTTGTCGGTGGAGAAGGGCTCGGTGATCTTGGCGAGCACGTCGCCGAACGACGAGAAGTGCCAGAAGAACGGGCGGTCGTCCCGCACCGGCGAGATCTCGCGGGGGTAGGTCGCGGCGATGCGGGCCGCCGCGGCCTCGCTCGGCGCGCCCGCGATGCGCCCGACGATCCCACCGTCGTCCGCAGCGCCCGGGGCGTAGGCGACCTCGGAGCGCGGGAAGCCCTGCGGGTCGGCGTGCGGCGGGGCCTGGGGCACGGCGGCCACGAACCGGTCCACCTCGGCGGCGGTGAACGGCGTGCGCTTGAGGATGATCGTCGACAGGTCGCCGGTCGCGTTCGTGAGGAACGAGGAGACGAGGATGTGCTGTGACGGGTCGGCGACGCCGAGCGCCGTGAGCGCGTCGCGTGCGGTCCGGATGTACCGGGCCGTCCGGCTCGGTGCCGTCCGGTAGTCGAGTTCGCCGAACTGCACGACCATGAGGCCGTCGTCGGAGAGGTGCCGCAGCGTCTCCTGGATCATCTCCGAGGTGTAGAGGTAGGACTCGGAGAGCACGAACGCGCCGGAGGACGCGGCGTTGGACGCCGCGTAGGAGTCGGGGGCGACGTACCAGACGAGGTTGTACCGGTCGTCGCTGCGGAAGATGTAGGAGCGGCCGTCACCCTGGTGGATCGTGACGCCGGGCTGGTTCGGCAGGTCTCCGGAGAACTCCTTGAGCGGACCCTCGAGGAACCCGACGGTGATCGGGTTGAGCTCGACGCCCTCGACCTTCGGCGATCCGAAGTGCAGCGCGGCGACGATCTCGTTGCCCCCGGCCGAGCCGATGATGAGCGTGTGCGGCGGCGGGGTGCCGTGCACCTTGAACGGCAGGGCCCGGGGGTCCTCGTCGAACCGGGTCTCCGAGGCCGGGTTGCCGTCGTACTCGTGGATCCCCGAGCCGAAGGTGCCGTCGTGGAGGAGCAGGTAGTCCTCGAAGACCTTGACCGCGTCGACCCGGAAGACCGGGCCCCAGCCACTCGCGGCGGGGCTCTGGGGTTGCTCCTTCCCGCCCTCCACCTGCACCTCCGGCAGGGAGACCACGTTGGTCGCGGTGAGCAGCAGCAGCACCGCGAGCCCGCTGGCCACCACGGTGGGCACGCCGAATCGCGGGTGGGAGATGACGGCCACCGCGGCGAGGACCACCGCGGCGAGCATGACGACCTGGGGCGGACCGAGCCACCAGATGAGCGGGATGGCCAGCGCGCAGCCGAGCGCCGCCCCGATGAGGTCGGAGAAGTAGAAGCGGTTGACCTGACCCTCGGCCCGACCGAGCAGCACCGACACGATGACGCCGATCATGATGAACGAGGCGAACAGCGCGAAGCAGATCGCGAGGAGTGCGCCGAGGTTGGCCCACGAGTCGGCCTTGCCGTAGTCCCAGATCTTGATCGTGTTGATCGGGAACCACGCGACGAGGAGTTCACCCAGCGCGATCGACGCCGCACCGACGAGAGCGCAGACCGTGATGACCGAGTCGGTCGCAGCCTTCCGGATCCGCGGCCAGATCACGACCACGATGCCGCCCGAGCCGATGCCGAGCAGCGCGAGCCCGAGCACCAGGTACGTGTAGTAGTACCAGAGCTTGAAGGACACGATGCGGGTGTAGGCGACCTCGAGGAGCAGGCCGGCGAGGCTCACGAGGAAGATCGTCGCGATGTGCTTCGAACGGGCGACGAGCGGCGAGTCGGTCACGGTGATCCGATCAGTCGTAGTAGCCGGAGTGGAAGTAGATGCAGGGCACGCCCTCGGCCCGGAGCATCTCGACGTTGCGACGGTCGTCCTCGATGCCCAGCCGCACCTCGAACCCGTAGGCCCGGATGTCCCAGAGCGAGGACTGCTTGTAGTCCCGGGACAGCTCGTAGTCGCCCCAGCCCCGGGTGATGAGCAGGTCCCAGCGGATCGCGTAGTGGCGCAGCCATGCCTCGGTGAGGTGCTGCACCCGTTGGGGCCGCGCGGTGAGCAGGATCACCCGCAGGTCGGGATCGAGGAGGTCGAGCATGACCTTGACCTCCTCGATGACCGGGTCCTCGCCGCACGCCTCGAAGAAGGCGTTCCAGTCGCGTCGCGGTGCCTCGAGGTAGTGCTGACGGGTCGCGGCGTCGGAGAGCACCCCGTCGATGTCCACCACGACCGCCGGGCCGGGTTCGATCGGCTCGGTGTGCCACTGCCAGTTGTCGGGTTGGATGAGCCGACGCGCCATCAGCCCTCGTCGCTCCCGGAATGCGTCGCGAGGTAGCGGTCGCGGATGCCCGCGACGACGCCCGGATCCGCCAACGTCGTGGTGTCGCCGAGCGACTCGTCCTCGGCCACGTTGCGCAGGAGCCGCCGCATGATCTTGCCCGAGCGGGTCTTGGGCAGGTCGTCGGTGAACAGGATCGACTTCGGCTTGGCGATCGGCCCGATGAGCTTGGCCACGTGGTCACGCAGCTCCTGCATGAGCGACTCGGACGGTTCCGAGCCGGCCCGCAGGATGACGAACGCGCTCACGGCCTGACCCGTCGTGGCGTCGGTGGTCCCGACCACGGCGGCCTCGGCCACCGCGTGGTGGTCGACCAGCGCGCTCTCGACCTCGGCAGTGGAGATGTTGTGCCCGCTCACGAGCATGACGTCGTCGACCCGGCCCAGCAGCCAGAGGTAGCCGTCGTCGTCGCGCTTGGCGCCGTCACCCGCGAAGTACAGGCCCGGGAACCGCGACCAGTAGGTCTCGCGGTACCGCTCCGGGTCACCCCAGATGCCGCGCAGCATCGACGGCCACGGGCGGTTCAGCACGAGGTAGCCGCCACCGGGGATGCCGACGGGGGCGCCGTCGTCGCCCACCACGTCGACCCCGACGCCCGGGAGCGGGAAGGTCGCGCTGTCCGGCTTCCGCGTGGTCTCGCCAGGCAGCGGGCTCAGCATGATCGCGCCAGTCTCAGTCTGCCACCAGGTGTTGACGATGGGTGCCCGCCCACCACCAATGTGGTCGTGGTACCCAAT
>JBJTQX010000047.1:0-39248 GCA_046075855.1 Actinomycetes bacterium | reverse complement strand
CGCGCCGATCCCGGGCTCCGGCCACGTCGAACCGGCCGAGCGGTTCGAGTACCTCGACGGCCGTGGCGACGTCGGGGTGATCGCGAGCGTGACCGCACCGTTCTGCGGCCGCTGTGACCGCATCCGGTTGACGGCTGACGGTCGGCTGCGAACCTGCCTGTTCGCGCTCGACGAGCATGACCTGCGGGCGATCCTGCGCGGCGGGGGCGACGACGATGCGATCGCCGCCGCGATCACCGGTGCGGTGGCCGGGAAGTGGGCGGGCCATCGGATCGGGAACGTCGACTTCGTGCGACCCGATCGCTCGATGTCGCAGATCGGCGGGTGAGCCCCGAGGCTCGGGCCGGCTCCGGCCCCTAGAATCCGGAGCCATGCCGGAGTTCACCCACCTCGACCCACTCGGCCGCGCCCGGATGGTGGACGTCACCGCGAAGGAACCGTCCATCCGGCGGGCCATGGCGCGCTGCACGGTGCGCATGCTGCCGGAGACGGCCGCACGGATCGCGTCCGGTGCCATCACGAAGGGCGACGTGCTCGCGGTGGCTCGGGTCGCCGGTATCCAGGCGGCGAAGCAGACTGCGAACCTGCTGCCCCTCTGCCACCCGCTCCTCGTCGGCAGTGTCCTCGTGAACTTCCGACTCGAGGAGGACCGGGTCGAGGTCGAGGCGCACGTCGACACCGTTGACCGGACCGGGGTCGAGATGGAGGCGCTCACCGCGTGCAGCGTCGCCGCGCTCACGATCTACGACATGTGCAAGTCCGGCGACCGCTCGATGGTGATCACGGACCTCGCGCTCTGGGAGAAGATGGGCGGGCGGTCCGGCGTGTGGCGGCGCGCCGGGAGCGACGAACGCTCGGAGCCCTTCGACGCCTGAGGGCGCGGGCCGGACGTCCCGTCCGGTGCCACCGCGCGCGCGGCGTGAGGGGTCCACCGCGGCGCACCAAGCCCTTGTTAGCGTCCCGGACACGGGGAGCGACGAGGAGACGTGGCGATTCCGGTACTGCTGATACTCGTGGCGCTGTGGGGGATCTTCTTCCTCTGGCCCCTGGTCTCCGGCCGACTCGGCGAGACCAGCGGGCGGGCCCTCGCATCGGTGGATCGCCTCCGCCACGGCCTCGGATCGATCGGCCGCTCGGGTGCGGGAGCCGGAGCGCCCGGCGTCCCGGAGGTCCCGGGGCTGTCGGTCCCCACGGGCCCACGGTCGTTCGCCCCTCGGCCCCACCCGGCCCTCGCCGCGCGTCGGCGCCGCCGGACGGTGCTCACGGTGCTCGGATCGATCGCCGCGCTCACCCTCCTCGTCGCAATCGCAACGGACGTCACCGCGGCGTGGCTCGTCGCGCTCGGCGCGTGCTCGCTCTTCGTCGTCTACTTGGGAGCGGTCGCACGGCTCGAGCAGGCCCAGCGCGAGCGTCGCGACAAGGTCCGCTACCTGCCGCCGATCGAGGCACCGACCCAACGGGTGGAGCCACCGGCCGCGTCCCGGCCCTCGGTCGCCCGACCGGGCTGAGGCCGACCCCGAGCGCGCCGGACTCGGCGCGCTACCCTTGCGCTTCCCTCGGGGGTGTAGCTCAGCCCGGTAGAGCGCTACGTTCGCAACGTAGAAGTCGTGGGTTCAAGTCCCATCACCTCCACCACGAGTCGACCGGATCCGGTCGGCGAACCGGGTGTGCGCCGGTTCACCCGATCTCGGGACTGCGGCGCAACTCGGCGATCCGTGCGTTGAGCGCGCCGACGCCGACGCCGGCACCGGGGGCGTCCACCCGTCGCACCGGGACCCGCGTGCCGTCGCGCCGCACGAGCACGCACGTCGGCGGTCGGATCCCGCCGAGGAACCCGATCCGGGGCGTCGGTTCGAACGCGTCCACCTCGTCGAGGGGCACGGTGATCGACGGTCGACGGTGGTTCGCGATGAGCACGCCGTCCGCAGTGACCTCGAGTCGGCTGCCCCGTACGGAGACGCGCGCGGCGATCCACGCGGCGAGGATCAAGCCCGCGGGCAACGCGACGAGGACGAGCGCGGCGATCACCGCACCGACGTGCGGTGCGAGTCGTCGGGTTCGCCGCGGGCCCGGGAGGATTCCCGGACCCGCCGGCCGAGCGTGCCCCGGGGGAGCGCACCGAGCGCCGGGTCGTCGGTCGTGGCGAGCGTCTGGCCGCCCCGCGCGATCGCGTGCGCAACCTCGATCATGTGGTCATCGACCGACAGCGCGCGGGCATGGGCGCGGAGCGTAGGCGCGGCGTGCCCCGCGACCCGCGACGCCGCGGTACCTGACCACGGGGCCGTCGACACGGCGGGTAGCCTCGACTCGATGCTGACCGGGACCGCGCCGACGGATCCGGAGCGCCAGCCTCCGGTCCGGCCCAGCCCGATCCGTCGGGTCCTCGCCTCGGTCCTCCTCGTCCCGGTCGTGGTGCTCGCGGTCGTGTCGGTGCTCGCGCTGCTGCGGGTGAACGGCTCCTCCGTCGCACTGCTCGACGAGGGGCGCCCGACCGACACCGTCGGCTCGGTGCGCAGTGTGCGTTCGGACGAGTGGCGGGGGCGTACGCCGCTCGTGGTCCGGCAGTCCCGCACGGGCTTCCCGGCCACCACCGATCTGGGGATGGGGCGCCACGACACCGGGGTGCTCTCGGACCTTCCGGTGTGGGCGGCGCCGACCGTCCTGCGCCCGCACCACCTCGTGTACTTCGTGGTGGGGGTGGACCGGGCCTTCGCCTTCGAGTGGTGGTTGGAGGTGGTCGGTCCGCTGCTCGGTCTCTACGGGCTCGTCGTCGTCATCACCGGCGACCGCCTCGTCGCCACGCTCACCGGTCTCGTCGTTGCGCTCGCGCCGGTGTTCGGATGGTGGAGCACCGCCGGGGCCGGGTTCATGGTGCTGTACGGCGCGCTCGCAGCGGCTGCGTTCGTGGTCGCGCTCCGGACGGACGGGTGGAGGCGCCCGGTTGCGGCGATGGCCGCCGGATGGTCGGCCGCGTGCTTCGCGACGCTGCTGTACCTGCCGTGGCTGGTGCCGCTCGCGTTGGTCTTCGGTGCGGTCGCGCTCGGCGAGGCGTTCGGGCTCATCCAAGCGCAGGGCGCACGCGGGGCCAGCCGCGTCCTCGTACCGACGGCGCTGCTCGCCGGCGTGGTCGGTGGCGCCGGCGCGGCGCTGTTCCTCGCGGCCCACCGTGATGCGCTGGAGGCCATCTCGGCATCGGTCTACCCGGGTCGGCGCGTCTCGACCGGTGGGGAGTCGCGCCTGGTCCAGCTCCTCTCAGCGCCGCTCGGCCTGCTCACGAACGGACGCCGGACGGTCGAGGTCGCGGGCGTGAACCAGTCGGAGGCGGCATCCGGGCTCATGCTCGGTCTGCCGGTGGTGCTCGCGGGTGGCGCCTTCGGTGGGTTCCGCGTGCGGACGCCGGTCGCGCGGGCGCTCACGGCGGTGTCGCTCGTGTTCGTGGTGCTCGCGTGCTGGGCGGTGCTGCCGGTGCCCACCGGGGTGGGTCGACTGCTCCTCCTCACCTCGGTGCCGGGCAAGCGCATGGCGATGCCGCTCGCGGTGGCCGGCGCGCTCGCGGCCGGCCTCTACGCGCACCGGGCCCGGAGCGAACCCGGGTTCCGACCGTCCTGGTGGCGGGTTGCGATCGCCGCCGGCGTGTTCGCGGGGCTCACCTCGTTCGCGGTCCACGGGTTCACGGTCGATGGCCAACGGCTCGACCCGGTACTCGCCGTCGGGGCCGCCGTGCTGGTGGGCGTGCTCGCCGCGCTCGTGCTGCGCGGGCAGGTTCTCCTCGGACTCGGCGGAGCCTGCGTGCTGCTCGCCGTGAGCAGCGCGACGATCAATCCCCTCCAGCGGCGACTCGACCCGATCACCCGTTCGCCGCTGCTCGCGCAGATCGACGCGGTGCGGTCGACCGACCCCGACGGCCGTTGGGTCTCGACGCCGGGCGACGAGCCGGCGTTCGCGATCCTCGCGGCGAGCGGTGCTCCGGCCGCCTCCGGCACGAGTTGGTACGCCGATGCGGCGCGGTGGCGCCGGGTCGACCCGGACCCTCGTCTCGAGCGGGTGTGGAACCGGTTCGCCTACGTGTACGTGTTCGTCGAGGACCGCACGACCGGGCCGCGGCTGCGGATCGGTAGGACCGAGGATGTCGTGGAGGTGCGCCTCGGGTCCTGCGATCCTGCGTTCGGGCGGGTGCGCATCCGGTACCTCATCGCCACCGGCCCGCAGGGCGCGCCCTGCCTCCGGCAGCTCGCCGTCCCGACCCGGCCGGGCGAGCGGTACCTCTACGAGGTGCTGCCTCCCGCACGGTGACCGAGCGGCGGGCTGGTGGGCACGCTCCGCGTTCGCTACGGTCGCGGCGCCCGGTCGTCGGCCCGTCGATCGTGGCCAGGGCGCACACCGGGGGAGGCGTGGATGTCCGAGCAGCGTGGCGGGATCCGTCGCACCGGTGGTCGCGGGCGCATGCGCACCCGTGCGCTGCTCGCCGCCGTCGCACTCGGGTCGCTCGCGGGGTTGACCGCCGACCCGATGGTCCGGGGCGGGGCGGAGCAGGCGCCGACCAGCCTCGGGGTGCTGCCGGCCGGCTGGGACACGATCGGGCTCGATGCAGACGACGTGCTGGTCGGCCCGGATCGGACCGACCTCACGGCGCGGGTGTGCAACACCGGAGCCAACCCGGCGGTCGACGTGCGGGTCGCCTGGGAGTGGCGCAGCGACAATCCCGCGATCGATCGTGCCGGTCCGGCCGAGTCGATGCTCGGAACCCTGCTCGTCGGCGAGTGCCGTGACGTGCACTCAACCGCGGTGGCGGTGCGCGATGCCGCGGCCATCGGGTCCCACCGGGACTACGAGGTCCGGGTCACCGCCGTCAACGCGCCCGCGGTTGCGGCGGGGGAGACCCTGGGTCGGACCCTGCGGGTGCGGATCGCGGCGGCGATGCGGCAACCCGATGCTGCGATCCTGTCGCTCACCGGGGTACCGGCCACCGCGCAGGTCGGTGACGTGCTCGTCGTGACGATGAACGCGCGGACGCCGGCGAGCGGCTACGACGCGCTCGTCGCCAGCACCGGCCTCGACCCCGCGCACTTCGAGGTACGGGCGATCGCCCTCACCGCGGCGAGCCCCGAGGGGACACGCGCCGATGGGTACCGCATCGACGCCTGTGGGTGGGACCCGGACCCGGCCCACGCCGACCTCGGGACCTTCGGCACCTGTGTCGGACCCGTCCCGGCGGCGTTCGCAGGGACGGGAGGACGCGTCGGGGGAGACCCGGTGACGCTCACCGTGCTCGCCCGTGTGGTGCGTGCGGGCACGACCACCGTGCATCCGGTGCTGACCGGCTGGGTCGGCGGGGTGCTCGAGTACGTCGACGCCCCGACGCTCGATGCCGTGGTGGCCATCGCAGCGGCGCCCGTGCCCGAGCTCACGAGCCCTGCGCTGCCGAGTTCGCCGAGGGCGCCCACCCTCCCCGTGGTCGCCGCACCGGCGCCGGTCGTGGCGGCTCCGGCCGCCCCGACCGCAACCACCGTGCCGCCGACCACCGTGCCACCGGTGCCTGCGGTCACGGCATTGCCCGACGTGGTCGCCACCCCGGTCGGGACCCCGGTCGTCATCAACCCGTTGGTCAACGACACGAGCGTCGGGGGGACGTTGGTTCCGGGCTCGGTCCTCATCACCCGGTCCCCGCTCAACGGCATCGCCACCGCGGACCGGCTGACCGGTCGCATCACGTACTCGCCGAACCGTTCGTTCGAGGGCGCCGACTCGCTGAACTACCGCATCTGCAACACCGCGACCGCGTGTGCGGAGTCAACGGTGACCTTCACCGTCGGCGAGGTGCCGGTGCCCGTGCGTCCCCTCCCGTTCACCGGTGGCGACACCACCTCGCTCGTGGCAGGTGGTCTCGGACTCGTGGCGGTCGGCGGACTGCTGCAGCGGCGGCGGGGCGCGCCCGCCTGAGCCGCGTGGTTCAGGCGCGGTCCGGCACCGCGAACGTGGAGGTCCCGCCGCGCTCGGGTCGCAGGACCGCGATGGGGTCGCGGGCGTCGTCGATGTAGCCGAGGGCGTACGCCCCGTAGTCGTACCCCATGAGCCGTTGGACCCGTTCGGGCAGGGCCGCCGCCAAGTCGCGGGGCACCGACAGGTACTGGTTCTCCTCCTGGCGCAACCACCCGAGCGTGTAGTCCACGTTGATCCCGGTACGCACCGTGTCGGTCGCGTTCGCACCGCCGCCATGCACGGTGCCGCCGAGGTAGATCACCACCGAACCCCGGGGCATCTCGGCCGCAACCGAGGCCCGCTCGTCGTGCTCGAGGCCCTCGGTGCGGTGGGTGTCGGGGATCACCCGGGTCGCGCCGTTCGCCTCGGTGAAGTCGCAGAGCGCCCAGATCGTCGAGACCTCGACGTCGAGGTCGACCGGGAACCGGTGGAAGTCGAAGCACCAGTGGTCCCGGTGGAGCTGCTGGGCCGGGGAACCGGGGCCGATCGCGATGGCCTGCGTGAGGTGGAGCTGGTACTTGGCGTCCTTGCGCGCGAGCACGCGGTCGCACACCTCGAGCAGGCGGGGGTGGGCGATGAGCTCGACCGATGACGGCACCCGCGCGAGGAGCGCGCCGGTGCGCCGGGTGTTGCGGCCGGTGAACTCATCGCCACCGACGGGGGTGCGCTCCAACCACGGCGCGAGTTCGGTCTCCACCCGGTCGCAGAGATCAGCGGGTGCGAGGCGTTCGACGATGACGCATCCGCGTCCGAGGAGCGCAGCCGCGATCGCGTCCGACGTCGCCTCGGGTCCGAGCCGCGGGATCCCCACGGGTCAGCAGGTCCCGCTCGTGCAGACGTCGTGGCTGCCCGGGGCCTGCCATACCTTCACGTAGTCCCACTCGACCGTCGGCTTGGGGAAAGCACCCGAGGCGAGGACCGACGGATCGAGGGGCCGGATCGTCTCCTGGTTCCAGTCGAACTCGTGGTCGTTGTTGCCGAGCGCGAGGTTGATGATGAGGTGGTGGTACGCGCTGGCCACGTTCGCACCGCTCGGCGACGACCAGCGCTTCACGCCGTCGAGGAAGATCTCGTACTTGGTCGCGGTCCAGTTGAGTCCGATCGTGTGGTAACCGGCGGCGAGGTCCAGCGCGTTCGCGAGCGAACACTCGGTGGGCGTCGCGCTCGTGGCCGGCAACGGGGTGGTGCCACGGCACGTGCCCGTCGCGGTCAGGCCGAGGTCGCCTCCCGTCCCGTCGGTGCCGTTGCTCGAACCGTTGCCCCACCAGTACGAGCTGCGGACGAGACGGGCGTCCCGGTCGAACCCCTCGAGCGCGTCGATCTCGTAGCTCCACGGCTGCCAATCCCGCAGCCACAGGGCCGGCCAGAGCGCGAAGCCCCGCGGCATGCGGACCCTCGCCTCCACGTAGCCGTAGCGGAACCCGAAGGACTTCGCGCTGTTGAGCATCCCGGATCGGAACTGGTACGGGACGTTGGAGTCCTCGCCCGACCCGAGGTGCGCGGGGTCGTACAGGCTGGGGCACCGGGCGGGTGGGTACACGCGGCTCAGCGTCCCGACCGCGTAGTACTGGCCGGTCACCGGTGACGCGGTGAGGCGCTGCCGGAGCACCGACACGGTGCGGGTGCCGTCGGAGTCGGTCGTGAGCGTGGAGTTCTCAGGCACGTACCACTGGAGCTCCCGGTTGCCCTCGAGCGTCTGGGCCCCCTCCCGCATGCCGTTCGACCACCGCGCTGCGGTGGCCGCGGTGTCGTCGAACTCGTCACGGAACATGAGGTCCCAGGTGGCGCCGCCCGTCACTGCGTCGGGCGGACCGGTGAGCAGCGGCCCGGACGGGGATGCTGGGGCTGCGGCGGGGCCGGGTGCGGTGCCGGTGCCTTGGGGGCAGTGCTGCTCGAGGATGGAGGCGGTCGCGGTGGCCCGGTTCACGATCGCCGGGCCGTCGACGGTCGCGGAGAAGGTCTCGGTACCCTCGGTGAGCGCATCGGTCGCAGTCGGCACCGAGGTGGTGACCGCCGCCTTCGATCCCGCGGGGAAGGTGAACGACCGTACGGTGGACGTGTAGTCGGCCGGGGCGGTGGCACTCCCGTTCGCCGTCGCGATGGAGGCCGAGATCGCTTCGAAGTACCGCTGCACGAGGTGGGGACGCAGACGGGCCTCCGCGCCCTCGGCTGCTCGGACCGCGGACATCGCGACCTGCGGGTGCTCATCGTTGAGGATCCAGACGGTGGTCGCGCTCCGCCCGAGCACCGCGTTCGTGGGTGAGCTCAAGACCGCTCGGAACGACTGGTAGTCCTCGAGCTTCGTATCGCCGTTCACGGTCACCGTCACGGTGGCCGTCCGGACGCCGGGCGCGATCAGGACCGTCTGGCTCCGGGCCACGTAATCGCCGTCGGCGACGGTCGCGGTGCCGTCGCTCGTGGTGATCTGCGCCGACACGGTCGTGGCGCTCGCCGCGGAGAGGTTGACGGTGAGGCTTGCGAGCGCAGGTCCGCTCGCGCCCTCCACCCGGTCGAACCGAGCCCCGGAGAACCCGATCGTCGGGAGTCCCGAGGCACTGGAACGGTCGGCGGTGCTCGCGAGGGCCGCCACCGCGATGCCGCAGGTGGCCACGAGGAGGAGCGCGCCGAGCGCGAGGCGTCGGGGCAGCCTCCGTCGCCATGCCGCTCGGCTCATCCGGCCACTCCTCGCGCGAGTTCGGTACCTGGTTCCACCCCGCAGCCGGCCCGGTTCACCGGGCCCCGGGGCGGGGATCGCCCGGGACGGACACTACGCCCCGCTGGTAGCGTCGTGCCCTATGTGGCGGTTTGGGGCCATTGGGGACGGAGTGACCGACCTGTGTCGGCTGCTCCAGTCGTGTCCCGCCCCGGAGGGTCCTGCCACGCAGCGTGGCAGCCACACGCTCATCGACCACCGCTCCATCCCGGGTGCGACGGGGGAGTACCTCGTGCCACGGGGGAGCCTCCGCGTTGCGGTGCGGCCCCTCGTCGCCTACCACCGGCTCCGGCCGCGCGGTCCGCGCGCGGCGCGCCTCGCGGTGGCCGGCGCGGTCGGCCTCGGCCTCGGTCGGTTCGTCGGTCCGCGTCGGGTCGTGCCCACCTCGCCGGGCTCCTCGCTGCTCCTCGACCACCTCGCCGATCGGCTCGGCGAGCCGCAGCTCTCGTTCGCCGGGAGCGCGCGACCCTGTCGGGAGTTCGTGACGCCGGTGCTGCAGCTCCTGCGTCCCGACGGCCGCACGGTCGCGTTCGCCAAGCTCGGGTGGGACCCGGTCACCGACGCGATGGTCGACGCCGAGGCCGACGCGCTCGCGTGCATCGCAGGTCGGCCGGTCGATGGACTGCGCGTCCCCGAGGTGGTCTGGCACGGTCGCTGGAACGATCGGTCGGTGCTCGTCACCGCGCCGCTGCCCGCCGCTGTCCGGCGACGGGGGTCGCGCGCGCCGATCCCGATCGAGCCGTTGCGCGCGCTCGCCGCGGTCGACGGTCCCGTCGCGTCGATGCCCTTGCGGGCCTCGGCGCACTGGGCGGCCGCCTGGGAGACCGCCGAACCCACCGGGGACCGCCGGCTGACTGCTCGGCTCGACGCGCTCGAGGCGGCGGCGGGCGAGGTGGAGTTCGAGTTCGGCCGCGGGCACGGCGACTGGGTGGAGTGGAACCTTGCGACGCTCGACCGCGACCTGTACGCCTGGGACTGGGCCTACAGCGCCCCGACCGCGCCCTTCGGTCTCGACGTCCTCCACCACCCGTACCTGCGGTACCGGGTGGTGGGTGGCCTCGATGCGGAGACCTCGGCCCGGCGTGCGCTCGCCGACGCCGCACCCTCCCTGCGCGAGCTGGGTGTGGGCCCCGAGCTCCACGCCCCGCTCGTCGCGCTCCTCCAACTCGAGCTCGACCTGCGCGAGGTGCGCGCCCAGCAGCGACGTGCGGCGCCGACGGTCGCCGAACCGAGGCCATCGTGACGGCCGGACCCGTCGCCCCCGCGCCCACCGACGACCACGTCGCGGCGGTCGCCCGCGGCGGCGCGCTCAACCTCGTCGGGTCGGTGGTGTACGGCGTCGCGAGCTTCGTGCTGCTCGCGCTCATCACGAACGGCCTCGGCGCCCGCCGCGCGGGGCCCGTGGTCGTGGCGATCGCGGTGTTCACCGTGCTGAGTCGGTTCGCCGAACTCGGTGCGAGCACCGGCGTCGTGCGGATGGTGAGCCGGGAGCGCGCGCTCCACCGCACCGAACGCATCGCGCCGACGATCCTGGCCGCCGTGGTGCCGGTGCTCGTTGCGGGCGCGGGGTTCGCCCTGCTCCTCGCCCTCCTCGCCGCGCCCTTGGCTCGCCTGTTCGGCGGGGGCGGTCAGTCGGCCGAGGTCGCGCGCCTCCTGCGGGCGGTCGCCCCGTTCCTGCCGTTCGCTGCGGTCTACACGGTCCTCGTCCAGGGCAGCCGGGGCTTCGGCCACGTTCGCACGCTGGTCTGGATCGAGAAGGTCGGACGAGCGGTGGCGATGCCCCTCCTCGTGCTCGCGGTGCTCGGTTCCGGCGGCGGGCCGGTCGCGGTGACCGTGGCCTGGGCTGCGACCTACGTCGTCGCGCTCGGCGCGGTCGTGGTCGCCACGGTTGCGTCGACCCGCGCCGCCCGCCACGCGGACCGCGGCGCCGCGCAGGCCGGGGACGTCGATCGGCGTGAGGTCCTCACGGTGTTCTGGCGGTTCTCGCTCCCGCGCGCGGCCGGGCAGTCCTTCGACGTCGCGGTGCTCTGGCTCGACACGCTGGTGGTCTCAGCCATCCTCGGGCCGACTGCGGCGGGCATCTACGCAGTGGGCACGAGGTTCCTCCTCGTCGGCACCTTCACGGTGGAGGCCATCCAGCAGGCGGTCGCACCGCGGGTGAGCGAGCTGCTGACGAGGGCCCGTCGGGCCGACGCCCACGCGCTCGTGACGCGCGCCACGGCGTGGCAGGCCGCGCTCGTGTGGCCGGTGTACCTCGTGGTCATCGCGTTCGCGGCAGTGCTCCTGCGTTGGTTCGGGCCGGCGTACGTCGAGGCGCGCACGGCGCTCGTGCTGCTGTCGATCGGGATGCTCGGTGCCGTGCTCTGCGGCCCGTCGGACGCGGTGGTGCTCATGAGCGGGCGCAGCCGGCAGAGCCTCCTCACGTCGGCGGTGGCCTTCACGGTCAACCTCGGCGGCAACCTGCTCCTCGTCCCGATCTGGGGGATCTCGGCCGCCGGTGGCGTCTGGGCCGCGACGTTGCTCGTCGCGGCGGGCATCCCGGCCTGGCAGTCGTGGCGGGGCCTGCACCTCCCGCCGTGGTCGGTCGCGCTCGCCATCGTGGTCGCGATCTCCGTCGGCACCGTCGGTCTGGTCGCAACCCTCGCGCGGGCCCTGCTCGGCGAGACGACCGTCGCCCTCCTCACCACGCTGGCGGTGGGGGGTGGCGCGTACCTCCTCGCCGCCGGGCGTTCTCGGCACGCGATCCATGTGGGATCCTTCCTATCCGGTCTCCGAGGCGCAGGATCCGCGCCATCGGTCGGAGCCGGCCTCATCGAGGAGCGCTGATGGAACCGATCGAGCGTCCGGCGGGTTCGGCCCGCCTGACCCGGGTCGACCGGGATGCCGCGTCGCGCCGCGGGGGGGACCGACCGTCGGCCCCGCGCAACCGGAGCACGGGTACCGGCGATGCGACGTCGTCCGCGCATCGGCGCGGGGGTGGGCGACCGCGGCCCGAACGGTCGCAGACGACCATCGAGGACACCCCGACGCTCGCCGACCACTGGTCGGTGCTGCGACGCCGTCGGCGCATCATCGCGTTCTGCGTGGTGATCGCGGTGGCGGCGGCGGGCGCGCTGCTGTGGTGGTCCGGCCCGACCTACACCGGCACCTCCGCGGTGGTGATCCGACCGATCTCCTCCGAAGCGTTCCAGGAGACCCGGATCGAGGACGTCGGAGCATCCACCGAGGCGGCGATCGTCGGCTCGACCGTGGTCGCGGAGATCGCGGCGCGTCAGCTCGGGCTGGCGGCGACGGAGGCCTCGGACCTCCGGTCCCGCGTCGAGGTGACGAATCCCGTCGGCACGCTCGTGCTGCGCATCGCGTTCACCGCTCCGAACCCCCGAGCCGCCCAGGCCGGCGCCCAGGCCTTCGCGGAGGCGTACCTCGAGAACCGTCGGGCCAATGCCGACCGCATCCGGTCGCGGGGGATCGCGAGGAACGGGTCGCGGCTGGCCCAGCTCGAGGAGGACCTCGCCGCTGCGATCGATGCGGTGAACGCGGCGCCCGCCGGCAGCGCGGCCCGCATCGCCGCCGAGGGCACCCGCGACGACATCCTCAGCCGGATCACGGCGGTCACGGCGTCGTCGGTCTCGCTCGAACGGGTGGACACCGACCCGGGCCAGATCATCCGTCCGGCGGAACTCCCGGCATCGCCGAGCGGGCCGTCCCCGGTGGTGGTGCTGCTCGCGGCGGGGGTGCTCGGGCTCATCGTCGGGGCGGCGATCGCGTTCCTCCGCGACCGGATGGATCCCCGCATCAGCAGCCGACGGGCGTGGCGGGGCGTCGCCGGATCCGACCCGCTCACCGTGGTGCCGGCGATCGGTGCCGGGGAGCCGCTGCCCGCGTTGCGCGAGGCCGATGGCCGAGCGGCCGGCGCGCTCCGGCGTCTGCGCGTCGCAGTCTGGCCGCAACGGGGCGACGGCCCCCGCCGGATCATCGTCACGAGCCCGACGGCATCGGCCGCCGCGGACTCGGTCGCCGGCAACCTCGCGATCACCCTCGCGCTCGCCGGTTGGTCGACCCTCCTCGCCTGGACCGTGGACCCCGAACGGCCCGGCACCGAAGAGGCGGGCCAGAGCGCACTCGAGGGGTACGGCGCCCCCGTGTCGCCCGAACCGACGCACGGCGCGATGGGCATCCCGCAGCTCTCCCTGCTCGCGCTCCCGGCGACCTCCGGCCGCCCCGGCGCGCTCGCTGAACGGCTCGAGGAGCTCGCGGGGACCCACGACGTCGAGATCATCGCGGCCCCGGCGCTGTTGCGTTCGGCGGACGCGGTCGAGGTGAGCCCGGTCAGCGACGCGATGCTCGTGGTCGTCGACGTGGCGGAGGAACGGCGTGAGGACCTCGCGGCGTCGCTCGACGCGCTCGATGCCATCGCAGCGCCGCTCGAGGGCGTGGTGGCCTACGCGGTGCCGAAGGGCTGGTGACGGTGCCCGGGGATCCCTCGCCCGGGCCGAGCGCAGGGCGGGTCGCGCCCGATCGCTACCGCGTCCTGCTCGTCTGCTCCTCGGGCGGCCACCTGGCTCAGCTCATGCGGCTCCGGCCCTGGTGGGAGACGCTGGACCGGTCGTGGGCCTGCTTCCCACTCGCGGACGCGCGCAGCCTGCTCGAGGGGGAGCGGGTGGACTGGGTGCACCACCCGACGACCCGCAACCTCCCGAACCTCGTGCGCAACCTCGTCCTCGCGGTGCGCGTGCTGCGGCGCGAGCGGCCCGACGTCATCGTCTCCACGGGTGCGGGCGCCGCGGTGCCGTTCTTCTGGATCGGTCGCCTGCTCCGCTGCCGGACCGTGTTCCTCGAGGTGTTCGATCGGGTCGACTCGGCGACCCTCACCGGGCGCCTGTGCGCGCCGGTGACGGACCTCATGCTCGTGCAGTGGCCGGAGCAGCGCGCGCTCTACCGGCGGGCCGTGGTGGCGGGCACGGTGTACTGAGGTGGCCGCAACCCCCGCGCCCATGGTCTTCGTGACCGTCGGTACCGACCACCATCCGTTCGACCGACTCGTCGAGTGGGTGGACACCTGGTGCCTGCGGCACCCGGAGGTGGAGGTCGTGGTGCAGCACGGCACGGCGCGCGCCCCGCGGCGAGCGCTCGCCCACGCGCTCCTCGGAGCCGGGGAGTACCGTGCCCTGCTCGCCCGAGCGGATGCGGTGGTGTGCGCAGGTGGTCCCGGCGTGATCATGGAGGCCCGGGGCGCAGGCATCCGGCCGATCGTCGTACCGCGACGGGCCGATCTCGGGGAGCACGTCGACGACCACCAGCGCGCGTTCGCCGCGTTCATGGCCGGGCGTGACGCGGTCACCCTCGTCGAGGAAGCGCCCGGGCTCATGGCTGCGCTCGACCAGCTCGTCGCCGACCGTTCCGCCCACCGGGTGGAGCCCGAGGACGGTGGCGCGGCCGGCATCGAGCGGATCGGGTCGCTCATCGACGGGTTGGTGCTCGGAGGCCGACGGTGATCGCGGTCCGCCCCGGATCCGACCGGGTCGGCGCGGAGCCGTCGGGCATCCCCGGGATCCGGCGCAGCGCGACCTGGCCGGTCGCGGCGTTCACGGTCGCCATGCCGGTCGCGTACCTGCTCGGCCTCGGTGCGGTCGTGTGGATCGCACCGGCCGTGATGCTCGCCGCGCTGCTCCTGCGGCGACCGTCGGTGCGGTGGCCGTGGTTCGTGCTCCCGTTCGTCGCCCTCGTCCTGTGGATCCCGGTCACGGCGCTCTCGGTCCATGGGCCGGGTTCCCTCGCGCTCTTCGCCTACCGGTGGTTGCTCTGGGTCGCCACGGTCGGTGCCGCGGTGTGGCTGTGCAACACCCCGACCCGTGCGCTGCCCACCGCCCGGGTCGTCGACCTCCTCGCCGACCTCTGGATCGTGCTCGTCGGTTTCGGCTACCTGGCCCTCCTGCTCCCGAACCTCGCGGTGGCCTCACCCTTCGGACGGCTGCTCCCGGACGCGCTCGCCACGAACCGCTTCGTCTACGACCTGACGGTCATCCGCTTCGCGGAGCTGCAGCGGTTCGTCGGTGGTGCGGTTCCGCGGCCGGCCGCGCCGATGCTCGCCTCAAACGGCTGGGGATCGACGCTCGTGATCCTCACCCCGTTCTTCATCCTCTCCTGGCTGCTCGCCGCCGACCGCCGCCGACGTCGCGCCGGGTGGCTGCTCGCCGTGGCGGCGGTCCCACCGTTCGCGGTGTCTTCGAACCGCGGCGCGCTGCTCACCCTCGCGCTCGGCCTCGCGTACGTCGCAGCCCGTCTCGCGTGGCGGGGGGACGCCCGCCTGATCCTCGGGGTTGCGGTGTGCTCGGCACTCGCAGTCGTCATGGTCGTCCTCACCCCGCTCGGGGGGATCGTGGCGACCCGGCTCGCGGGCTCGGATGCGAGCAACACGACCCGCGAGTCGCTGTACGCACTGGCCTGGGACCGCACCGAGCGTTCACCGCTCATCGGGTACGGCGAACCGGTGGCCAACGACCCGGACCCGCCGATCGGGACGCACGGTCTCCTCTGGTACGCGATGGTCGCCCACGGCATCCCGGGTGCCGTGCTCCTGCTCGGCGCGCTCGCAGCCCTGCTCGTCGCCTCGGCCCGCGCCCGCACGAGGACTGCGCTCTGGGCCCACACCGCGATCCTCATCGGCGTCCTGCAGGCCCCGTTCTACGGGCTCCTGCCCCAGGTCATCCTGCTCGGTGTGGCGGTGGGCATCTGCTGGCGCGAGGAGCATCCGGAGCTCGCCGCCCGTGGGTGAACGGCGTCGTTCCGCCGCCGAATCGGCGGCCCGTGATCTCGCGAAGCGTGGTCTGCGCGCCTACGGCACAGCCACGGCGGCGTGGCGGTGCCACCCCGACTTCCTCCTCGTGGGGGCCAAGCGCGGCGGCACGACCTCGCTGTGGCGCTACCTCGCCGAGCACCCCGACGTGCTCCGGCTGTTCCCGAGGCCTGAACGCATCAAGGGCCTCTACTACTTCGACGAGCGCTACGGCCTAGGGGACCGTTGGTACCGCTCGCACTTCCCGACCGCGGCGTACCGCGCGCAGCGGTCGCGTGGGGACCGGTCGGCCCGGGTGGGAGAGGCCAGCCCGTACTACCTGTACCACCCGCTCGCCCCGTTGCGGGCGGCTGCGGTCATCCCCGACGCCCGGATCCTCGTGGTGCTGCGCGACCCGGTGGAGCGCGCGTACTCCCACTGGAAGGAACGGCGCAGCAACGACGGTGACCCGCTCGGGTTCGCTGATGCGATCGCCGCCGAGGAGCAGCGGCTCGTCGGTGAGGAGGCGCGCATCCTCGCGGAACCGGGCGCGGTGAGCACCGCGCACCGGCACTGGTCGTACCTCGACCAGGGTCGCTACGCGCCGATGCTCGAACGGTGGTTCGCGGCCTACGGGCGTGAGCGGGTGCTCGTCGAGGTGAGCGAGGAGATGTACGCGGACCCGCAGGCCACCTTCGACCGGGTCACCGCCCACCTCGGCCTCGCCGGGCACCGGCTCGCCGATCCGGTCGCGCACAACGCCGAGCCGTCCCCCGGGCTCGATCCGGGGTTGCGGGCCGAGCTCACGGCCCGGCTCTCGCCGGCGGTGCGGGAGACCGAGGCACTCCTCGGTCGCAGCCTGCCCTGGGGCTGACTCGGGCGGAGCCTCAGGCGAGCCCGTGCTCCCCGAGCGGACCGACAGCGAGACCATGAGCGTCCGCGAGCTCCGCGAGCAGGGGGATCGCGGCGAGGCTCGGACGCCAGCAGTCGGGCTCGGATGCGCAGTCGGCATCGTGGAGCAGGAGCGTCCCGCCGTCGAGGCGTCCGCGGGCCACCTCGTCGCGGATCTCCTCCGGTGTCGCCGCAGCGCGCCAGTCCCGACCCCACGCGGTCCAGAGCACCGGTCGGAGCGCGAGCCGGCGCGCGGCCAGGAAGGCCTCCGGTGTGAGCGCGCCGTGCGGGGGTCGGTACCACGCCGGTGCGGCGCCGGCCCGCACCACCGCAGCGTGCGCTCGCTGGACGTCGTCGACGATCGCCCGCGGCGTGAGGCCTCGGTGGTTGCGGTGGTGGAACGCGTGGATCCCGACCTCGTGGCCCGCGTCGAGCAGCATCCGCACGAGCCCCGGATCGCGTTGGACCATCTCACCGAGCACGAAGAACGTGGCTCGCCAGCCCTGCGCCTCGAGTGCCGCCACGATGAGCGGTGTGGCGACGGGGTCGGGCCCGTCGTCGTAGGTGATCGCGAGGTGGCCCGTTCGACCGATCCCGAGCAGGCGCGGGGTGAGGCGCGGACCCAACCTCGAGAAGGCGAGGCCCGAGGGCGCGGAGTGGAGCGGGAGTGCTCGGACCAGGACCCTCGACGGCATCGGGTCAGATCCCGCGCCCGCGTCGGTTGAGCGCGCCCAACACCGTCCCCGGGCGGAGGAGGTGCGCCGCGACGGCCGCGGCGAGCCACGCCCGGGGCTCGGTCGGGGCGAGGCGGAGGGTCCGGCGGATCTCCGCCCACGCAGCCCGTCGATCGCTGCTCGCTGCGCAGGCGAACGCGAGCTGCCCGTGGAGCCTGGCGTTCCCTCGGCGGTCGCGCGCGAACTCGGGGAACCGGTCGATGAGGTACTCCGTGGCCGCCGCGATCTGCGACCAGCGATCGGCGAAGTACGACTGTCCTTGCCAGTCGATGCGCACGAGCGGGTCGGGCACGACGGCGAGCGGCGTCTGGCGCGCCGCGCGAAGCGCCCACTCGTAGTCCTCGCCGTGGCCTCCGGGGATGGCCTCGTCGGCGCTTCCGATCCGATCCTCGAACGCCGCGCGGCGCACCATCACGGTGCAGAAGTTCGCCTGCATGACCCTCGACGCGAGGAGATCCTCGAAGGTCACCTGTGCCGCGTCGAGCGGTCGAGGGATCGTGTGCTCCGGAGTCTCGATCTCCACCCCGGTCACGACGACATCGATCGCAGGGTTCCGCTCGAGCACGGCGAGCTGGCGGCGAGCCTTGTCGTGCATCCAGACGTCGTCGTCGTCGCAGAACGCGAGGAACGGTGCGCGTGCGACCGCCGCGCCCGCGTTGCGACCACCGGGCAGCCCGGGCGTGCGATCGTTCGCGATGACCCGAACGGGCCGGCGCGGGTCGTCCGACCGGAGCGATTCGTCGGGCTGGGTCCGGTCGAACACGACGATGGTCTCGATCGGGGCATCGAGGTCCTGGGCGGTGATGGCGGCGATCGACCGGCGCAGCAGCACAGGGCGGTTCAGGGTGCAGATCACCACGCTGAGTGTCGGTTCGGGCACCACGCGGCGCATTCTGGCACCGATAACCTCAGGGAGGCATCCGGAATCGCCCTCGGGCGGCCCGAACCCGTCACGCTGGGTGAGATCCCCGGTATGGTCCGAAGGTCCCAGAGGTGGGCGGCGGGCGAGCCGCCACCCCCGGGGACCGTACGCGGCGGAACCTGGATCGGGAGGCTCTGGTGAGCGGAGCGGAGGGGCGTGGCACGTTGCGTGCTCGCGCGCGCCGTGGCGGCACCGCGCTCCTCGCCGCCAGCCTCCTCGGCCTCGTCGGCGTCGTCGCGCCGACTGCGCCGCCCGCCGTGGCGGCGCCCGACGGTCGCAACGGCCTCACCCAGCAGGCGGCCGGTGCTTCCTGCTGGTCGATCAAGCAGTCCTACCCCTCGAGCAGCGACGGCATCTACTGGCTCTGGACGCCGAAGCTCCTCGCACCGCAGCAGTTCTACTGCGACATGACGACCGACGGGGGTGGTTGGGTCCTCATCGGGCGCGGCCGTGAGGGCTGGTCGTTCCCCTACTGGGGTCAGGGCTCGCCCTCCACCGTGCGCAACACGGTCAACGGCGCGGGAGCCTTTGAGCCGGCGACGTTGCCGACCCCGACCGTGAACGCGCTCATGAACGGCGGCCGGGTGGATGCGTTGGCCGACGGCATCCGCCTCCGCCGCGCCACGAACGCAGCCGGGACGACCTGGCAGGAGGTGCGTCAGGTCGTGTCGGCGACCGACTCCTGGTCCTGGGGGTTCGGCGGGGGCATCCCGCTCTCCTCGATGTCGGTCGACGGGGTGTCGACGACCTTCACGACGAGCACCTACCGGACCAACACGACCGCGAATGCGCAGCTCGCCAACGACAAGCGACGGGTCTGGACCTACCCGGCCGCGATCCACCAGTGGCGGGCCGGGTTCTCGTACGGCGGGAGCACGGTGACGGGTACGAACGACGAGACCTCCTACCTGTGGCAGTACGCGTCGGAGGGCAACGCGATCCCGTTCACCCAGGTGTTCATCCGGCCGAAGCTGCTCATCTCCGACTTCGCCGCCGCGGCCACCACGGCCCCGGACTCGGGTCTGCCCGCCTCGACCGTGCGCCCCATGCTCAACCGCATCCCGGTGGACCAGGGCTGGGGCGTCACCGGCCTCGATCCGGGAGTGGCGGTCCCCGACCTCAACGTCTACGTGAAGTCGATCGCGCAGATCGGCTCGCGCATCTACATGGGCGGGAAGTTCCTCCAGGTCGAGCAGGGCGCGACCGGGCAGACGTTCACGCAGTCGTACCTCGCGGCGTTCGATGTGAACACGGGGGAGTGGATCCCGTCCTTCAACCCGGTCATCAACGGGCCGGTCTGGAAGATCATGGCCACCCCGGACGGTTCACGGCTCATCGTCGGCGGAGAGTTCACGAGCGTGAACGGGGTGACCGGGACCACCGGGATCGCTGCGCTGGACCCGACGACCGGCGGGCCGGTGGCCGCCTCAGCTTGGACCGCCAACGTCGCCCGCACGACCGGCGTGGCCGACGTGCGTTCCATGGCGATCTCGGGGTCCTGGCTCTACATCGGTGGGAGTTTCAGCAAGGTGTCCGGCGGGTACGGCACGAACGCGGTCGGCCCCATCAGCGTCGGGCGGGTGGCCCGGCTGCGGCTCAGCGACGGTCGTCCGGACTGGACCTGGCTGCCGACGGTGGACACCTCCCCGTGGGATCTCGCCGTGAGCGCCGATGCGACCCGCGTCTACCTCGTCGGCTCCTTCGGGGTGCTGAACGGTGTCGCGCTCACCGCCAAGCATCTCGGAGTCGTGAACACCACGAACGGTGCGACCGTGACCGGGCTCAAGGTGTGGAAGCCCTCGCTCGCCACGGCGACCGACCCGAGCCAGGCGATCATGGAGTACGGCGACCACGTGTACGTCGCGGGCTCGCAGCACTCCCTGCAGTCGTACACCCGAAGCGACTTCACCCTCGAGCGCGCCCACACCGCATTCGACAGTGGCGGCGACTTCCAGGCCATGGCCGTGAAGGACGGCATCCTCTACGCCTCCTGCCACTGCGTGACCGACTGGCAGTACCAGGACTCGAACACCTTCCCCGACCCGACGCCCTACTCCAGACCGGATCCGCTCAACCTCATCGCGGCCTACGACACGACGGACAACCAGTCGGCCCTGCCCGAGTTCCACCCGACCAAGCTGCGCCTCGGCGGGGCGGGAGGCACGGGAGCGTTCGCGCTGTTCTTCGACTCGAACGACTGCATGTGGGCGGGTGGCGACCTCCTGCGCCAGGGCGCGACCCCGCTCGACTACTACGGGGGCTACGAGAAGTTCTGCCAGCGCGACGTGACCGCACCCCCGACGCCGACGAACGTGCGCACCACGGTCGCCTCCAACACGGTGACGCTCACCTGGAACGCGGTGACCGACAACAGTGGGGGCTCGGTGCAGTACGAGGTGCTGCGCGACGATCCCGTGCTCGGCACCGTGGTCGAGGGCGCGACCTACGAACGCACCTGGACCGATACGAACGTGGCCGGCGCCAACCGGTACTTCGTGCGGGCGGTCGACCCCACCGGCAACCGTTCGGCGACCACCTCCGTGCTCAACGTGGCCCCACCCCCGCCGGTGCTGGCCACGCTCATCCCGGCAGGCAGCACCTGGTCGTACCGGGCCGACGGCCAGAACCTCGGCACCGTGTGGCGCGCGCGCACCGCGGACACCTCGGGGTGGCCGACCGGGCCCGCTCAGTTCGGCTGGGGCGGCAAGGGAGAGGTGACCGCGATCCCGAAGGGACCGATCACCTCGTACTACGTGCAGCACCTCGACATCGCCGATCCGACCGAGTACCGCACAGTGACGCTCTCCCTCCACCTCGATGACGCCGCAGCGGTGTACCTCAACGGCACCGAGGTCGCACGCGTCAACCTCCCGGTGGGCCGCATCACCGCGAACACCGTGGCGAGTTCCTACGTGTCGGGTGCCGCCGAGTCACGCTGGGTCGATGTGTCCGTCCCGGCCTCGCTGCTGCGGGCCGGCGACAACGCGGTCGCGGTCGAGGTGCACCAGGCCGACATCAACAACGGCGACGCGATCTTCGACCTCGCGCTCATGGCCCGGGGATCGATCGAGGCCGTGGCGCCGACGGCTCCGGCGCTCACCGTCACCGACACCGGCATCAGCACGGCGGCGCTGTCCTGGACCGAGGCGTCGGACCTCAACACGGTGATCGGCTACCTCGTCAGCCGGGACGGCACCCCGCTGGCCTTCACGACCGAGCGGACGTTCTCGGACGCTGGCCTCACCTCGAGCACCCCGTACACGTACGCGGTGACCGCGTACGACACCTCGGGCAACCCGTCGACACCGGGGGTGGCGGTGGCGACGACCGGGGTCACCTCCGCCCTCATCTCCTCCGGGGACTCGTGGGCCTACCGGTCCGACGGAACGACTCCCGCGGGCTGGAACCAGCCGGGCTTCGATGCCTCCGCGTGGCCGAGCGGCCCGTCGCAGCTGGGCTGGGGTGGCCGTGGCGAGGTCACGCCCGTGCCGAGCGGCCAGATCACCCAGTACTTCCTGCGGCACATCCAGATCACCAACCCCGCACAGTACGAAGCGCTCAACCTCTCGGTGAAGCGGGACGACGGCATCGCGGTCTACGTGAACGGCATCGAGACGTACCGGGACAACCTCCCAGCCGGGCCGCTCACGGCCAACACCTTCCCGACCGCGCTCACCTCGCCCACGGACGGGGTGACCTGGCGATCGGCGGTGATCTCGCCGAACCTGCTCGTCGCCGGCGACAACGTGGTGGCGGTCGAGGTGCACCAGAACTCCCGCTCCGACGCGCGGGCGGTGTTCGACCTCGCGCTGGGGCCGCTCGCGCCGTCGGAGACGAACGCACCGACCCGGCCCGAGGTCACGTCGCCCACGCGGACCGACTACTCGGTGTCGCTCGCATGGACCCCCTCGACCGACGACACCGGCGTGGTCGGCTACGTGGTCCAGCGTGACGGGATCACCGTCGGGTTGACCCCTGAACTCGCGTTCACCGATACGGGTCTGCTGCCCGACTCGGTCTACGGGTACACGGTGTTCGGCTTCGATGCTTCGGGGAACGAGTCGACGGCTGGGGCGCTCGCAGTGCGAACGACCCTGACCCGGAGCGTGGTACGGAGCGGCGACGAGTGGTCCTACTCCGCCACTGGTCCGGTTCCGTCGGACTGGAACCAGCCGGGGTTCGACGACGCGTCGTGGTCGCGCGGACCGTCGCAGCTGGGCTGGGGTGGCCGGGGCGAGGTCACGGTGGTGCCGAGCGGCGAGATCACCCAGTACTACCGGCGGACCATCACCGCCCCGGCTGACGTCGAGACGAGCACGGTGACCCTGCGGGTCAAGCGGGATGACGCGATCGCGGTCTACGCGAACGGGGTGGAGATCCTGCGCGACAACCTGCCCGGCGGTCTGCTGAGCTCGGGGACCTTCCCGGTCTCGACCACGACGGCCGCCGACGGCGTCACCTGGCGCGAGGTCACGATCCCGGGCGGTGCGTTCACCCCCGGCGCGAACGTGCTCGCGGTCGAGGTCCACCAGGACACGCGGACCGACGTCAGGTCGGTGTTCGACCTCGAACTGCTCTCGACGACCCCTCGTCTCGCCCCGGTGCTCACCGTGGCCGCACCGCAGCAGGAGTCCTACCTCTCGGACGCGTCCCCGAGCATCGCCGGGCTCTGCACGACCGAGGCCGGCGCAGTGACGGTGACGATCGTGGGTCCCGTCACGGAGACGGCCACGACGTCCTGCGTGGCCAACCTGTGGAGCCTCACCCCGCCGACCCCGCTCGTCGAAGGCCCGTACTCGGTGTCGGCTGCCCAGACCGACGCCGACGGCCACACCGGGACGACCCCGGCACGCGTCTTCACGGTCGACACGACGGCGCCGGTCGTGACCGTGGATTCCCCGGCCGCAGGCGTGGTGCTCGGGGTGGCGACCCCGAACGTCGCCGGGTCGTGCAGCACCTACGACGGGCCCATCACCGTGACCGTCACGGGGACGGTGGGCGCGACCGCGACGGCCACTTGCTCGTCGGGTGCCTACGTGGTCGCGCTGGATGCGCTCCCCACGGGCCTGTACGCGGTCTCCGCCAGCCAGAGCGACGGTGCCGGTCTCGTCGGGACCAGCGCCGAGGTCGGGTTCGCAGTCGACCTCGTGGCGCCGACCACCGTCGACAACACGGCGGCGCTCGGTACCGGATGGTTCACGACACCCCAGACCGTGCTCCTCACCGCGAACGATCTCGGTGGTTCGTCGGTCGCTGCGACCTACTACACCACCGACGGTACGGCGCCGACGACCTCGTCGGCTTCGGGCTCGGCGGTCCTGCTCGCCTCGAGTGGAGCCTTCGTGGTGAAGTACTTCTCGGTCGACCAGCTCGGGAACACTGAGCCGGTGCGAACGGCGACGGTGGCGATCCGCCTCGACCTCCAGGCGCCGGTGACGACGGACAACACCGTGGCCCTCGGCGCAACGGTGAAGACCTCGGCGCAGACGGTGCTGCTCGCACCGTCGGACGCTGGCGGGTCGGGGCTCGTGGCCACCTACTACACGACGGACGGCTCGGATCCGACTCGGACTTCACCCACCGGCACCTCGGTGGTCCTGGCCGCGTCGGGTGCGTACACGGTCAAGTACTTCTCGGTGGATGCTGCGGGCAATGCCGAGCCGGTCCGGACCGCCGGAACCGTCATCACCATCGACATGGGTGGGCCGGTGACCGTCATCACCAGTCCGGTCGACGGCGCGTCGTACAACGCGGCCGGGTACGCCGCGCTCTGCGGGGCCACCGCGCGCATCTGCGGTACGGCAGCGGACACGGCGGGCGTGGCGAAGGTCACGCTCACCATCAGGCGGGTCTCCGACGGCAAGTTCTTCGATGGGGCATCGAACTGGGGTGCGAGCAAGGTGCTCACGGCCACCGGCACGACCTCGTGGTACTACGCCGCACTCACGACGAAGACGATCGCCAATGGCCAGAGCTACGTCATCACGGTCACCGCGACCGACAAGCTCAATCTCCCGACCGTGGTCACGTCGACCTTCACGTACGACACCACCGCCCCGGCGGTCGCCTCGGCCGCGGTCACGAACAAGAACGGGCGGATCGAGGCGTCGGTGGACACGTTCACGGTGACCTTCAAGGAAGCGATCAACCCGGCGACCGTGCCGGCGACGGCCACCCTCACGCTCGTGCGCAAGTCCTCGGGCAACACGACCTACGCGATCTCGGGTCTCACGAACGGCGCGCAGGACACGGGCAAGACGGGCTACCTCACCCAACCGCCGAGCGGAACGGTCCACACGGTGACCTTCGCCGGCACCCTCAGCATGACCAATGGCAACAGGACGATCGTGTTCACGGTGACGGGCGGGTGCGCGGGTTCATGCGCGGCGCTCGCCTCGGTCGTGATCAACGGTGGCTGGAAGTACGCGCCCGCCACCACCCTCAAGGACCCCGCAGGGAACACCGCGTCCGGCACCTTCACCTCGACCTCGACCGCGATGTTCTGATCCGCCGGGTCGTGTCGCCCCGGCGCGACCCGCGGTTCCGTCAACCCGGGCAGGTGCCGCTCGTGCACACGTCGTGGGCGTTCGGGGCCTGCCAGACCCGCACCGAATCCCACTCGATCGAGGGCTTCGGGAACATCGCGGCGTCGGCCAGGTTCGCCTCGAGCGGCCGCACCGCCTGCTTCGTCCAGTCGAACTCCCACGGGCTGTTGCCGAGGGCGAGGTTCAGGATCAGGTGGTTGTAGGCCGAGTCGATCGCCGCGCCGGGCGCGGACTGCCAGACCTTCATGCCGTCGAGGTAGAACTCGTAGGCGGTCGGGGTCCAGTTGAGCCCGACCCGGTGGTAGCCGGCCGAGAGGTCGACGGTGTTGGCCAGCGAGCACTCCCCGGCCCTCGTGCTCGTCGCCTTGAGCGGCACGGAGGCGTGGCAGGTCCCGCCGGTCGCGAGGAGGCCCGCATCGCCGCCCGCGTCGTTCTCCATGCTCCAGTGGCTCCCGCTACCCCACCAGTAGGTGCCCCGGTAGGTGCGGGCGTCCCGGTCGAACCCCTCCATCACGTCGATCTCGTAGGACCAGGGCTGCCAGTCGCGCAACCAGAGGGCGGGCCACATCGCGAAGCCCTTCGGCATCCTCACGCGGGCCTCGACGTAGCCGTAGCGGAACCCGAAGGACTTCGAGTTGTTGAGCATCCCCGACGCGAACTGGTACGGCACGAGGGTGAGCGAGGTGTTCGTGTCGGTACAGGTGTTGTCGGCCGCCGGGTTGTAGTAGGCGGGGTACTGCGCAGGCGGGTAGGTGCGGCAGAGCGTACGCACCGTGTAGTACCGGCCAGCGGTGGTCGACCGGGTGATCGACTGGCGCAGGACGCCGATGCTGGCTCCTCCGTCGGTGTCGGTGGTCAGGACCGAGTTCGCCGGGTCGTACCACTGCAGCTCGGTGTTCGCCTCGATGGTCCGGGCGCCCGAGCGCATACCGGTGTCCCACAGGCTCGCGGTGCGAGCGGGATCCGAGAAGTCATCGGAGAACACCTGGTCCCAGGTCGTACCGCCGGTGACCGTCGCGGGTGGTTGCGCCGCAGTCCCCGCCGACGGCACCGTGGTGGTGGTCGTGCTCGTCGTGGTGGTGATCTGGGTCGCCGGGCCGCTCGCCTGCGACACCGTGATCGCGATCGTCGGTCCGTAGGTGATGCGCGACCGCGTCTTCACCTGCACGCCGAGCGAGTGCGCGCCGTCCGCCACGGTGGCCGAGTTCCACGCGAGCACGTAGGCCGAGCCGTTCCAGCTCGCGAGGCCCACCGAGGTCCGGTCGACCACGAAGCGCACGGCGGCGGGCACGAACGAAGCCGTGCGGCCGCCGTCCGAGGCGAGGGTGACGGTGCCTCGTACGGTGGCGCCGTTCACCGGGGCGGTCACCTGCGGCACGCCCTGCACGACCGCGGCGTTCGAGGTGCCGCTCCCCGCCGCGAGTGCGGCGCCCACGAGGACCCACACCGCGGCCATCGCGAGTCCGGCCTCGCGCCAACCCCCGCGGCTCCGCCTCCGCTCCATCGCCCGTGTTCCCCTCGTTCCGGGGTGCCGCCTCGGCACGCCGCCCGCTTGCGTTCCGACGGGGGTTTCGGCAGGGCGCGGCAGATCCTTGAGGGATCCTTGAGGAGTTGACGGCGGGCGGCGGAGCCCGGGTCAGCGGGTGACGAAGCGGCGGGCCACCGAGGTGACCGTCGCGAAGCAGATCGCCAGGTCGAGGCCGATCGACCAGTTCTCGACGTAGAAGAGGTCGAGGCGGCGGTAGACCTCGAAGTCCGGCTTCTCCCGGGCCTCGGCCTGCCAGAGCCCGGTGATGCCGGGCCGGACGAGGTGTCGGGCCTGGAACTCGGGGTCGAAGTCGGCGACCTCGTGGGGGAGCGCAGGTCGCGGGCCGACGACGCTCATGTCGCCGCGCAGCACGTTGATGAGCTGGGGGAGCTCGTCGATGCTCGTGCGCTCCAGGAACCTCCCGACCCGGGTGCGCCGGGGGTCGACCGTCACCTTGAACAGCGGCCCGCCGGCCCGCTGGTTCGCGGTGGTGAGGTCGACGAGACGGCTGTCGGCGTCAGGCACCATCGTGCGGAGCTTCAGCAGGGTGAACTCCCGGCCGTCCCGACCGACCCGCACCTGCCGGAAGATCGACGGTCCGCCGTCCTGCAGCCGCACCGCGAGCGCCGCGATCGCGAGGATCGGCGAGGCGAGGACGAGCAGCGTTCCCGCGGTGAGGACGTCGAAGGTGCGCTTCGTCGCACGCTTCACCCGGCTCAGCGTCGGCGGCTCGAGGTAGAGGAAGGGTTCGTGGGCCAGCGGCACGGCCCGCAGCCGCGAGTGCGTGACCCCCCAGAGGCCGCTCGACAGCTGCACGTGGACGCCGGCGGCGAGCAGCTCCCGCACGAGTGCGTTGAGGTTCTCGGTGTTGAGGTCGCCCGCCGCAAGGATCACGCTGTCGACGCCGAGGGTCTCGAGCGTGCGCGCCGCGCCCTCGAGGTCCCCGATCCAGGGCACCTCGGCGATCGGGTTCCCGGGCTCCTCGCCGCGCCGTCGGCCCATGGTCCCGACCGCGCGGAGGCCGAGCTCCGGGTGCTGTCCGAGGAGGGCCACGAGGCGCTCCGACTCCGAACGCCCGCCGATGACGACGACGGCCCGGCAGTGGCGGCCCGCGGCCCGCTCACGTCGCAGGCGCGCCGCGTACGCGCCGCGCTGCACCGTGACCGCCACGAAACCGAGGCCGGCGGTCACGAGGATCCACTCGAGCATCGGGTGCCCGATGCGCGTCGCGACGATCTCCCCGGCCACTGCGCCGATGACCGCGGCGCGCCCGACGCGCAGCACCTCGACCGAACGGATCGAGCAGTTCCGCGCGCGGTACAGCCCCTGGCCGAGGATCGCGAGCCACATGGCGAACGCCGTCGTACCGAGTGGCGCGAGGCGCGTCGGCAAGGGCACGGTCCAGGCCTCAGGTGCTGCGATGACCACGGTGGCCGTGGCGAGCATGAGCGCCGCGACGTCGCGGGCGACGAGGCGGGTCCGCAGGCTCGGGCCAGGGGTGCCGACCGGAGGGTCCGGGGTGTGGATGACACGGGGCGCGTCCGCGTAGGGGACGGAGGTCACCGCTCGGATCTGCTGCGTCTCGGTCATCCGCTGGGCCACGCTGCGTGGGTTCTGGGGTTCGCCCCTGCGCGAACCCCAGTCATATGGGACTTTATGCTCACGCGGAGTGGCATGCATGGGTTGGGACGCGAGGTACCCGATCGGGCAACCGATCGGCGGGAACCGTCCTCAGGATGCCACCTCCGGGCGGCGTGCGACCGCGGAGCGTGGCTACCGGAAGTCGAGGCCGGCGAAGTCGCCGGACCGGCGCCACCGATCGATGTACTCGAAGTAGGCGACCGGTCCCTCCGGGAAGCCGGCGCTGTTGAGCCGCTCGCGCCGACCCATGGGGCGCCCCTCGTTGTTGTAGTAGCCGGGGGTGCACTCCGGGTTGCCGAAGGCGGCGCGCACGCTGCCCTCGAGCCGGGTGACCCAGGCCTCCTCGGCGTCGGCGGTCACCTCCACCTCGGTGGCCCCGGCCTCGACCGCGTGGCGCACCACGGCGGCGACGCTCGCCCCCGCCTCGGTGAGGTTGTAGGTGATGTTCGAGATGAGGTTGCCGGCCTGCGTGAGCCCGAGCACGAACAGGTTCGGGAACCCGTGCACGTGCATGCCGTGCAGCGAGCGCATGCCATCGGCCCACCGCTCCGAGAGGGTGACACCTCCGCGACCCGTGGTCTCGTAACCCGACCGGCGCGCGTAGTCGGTGCCGACCTCGAAGCCCGACGCGAACACGAGCACGTCGAGCGGGTGGTGCTCGTCGCCCACCCAGACCCCGGCCTCGTCGATGCGGGTGACGCCGCGTCCGTCGGTGTCGACGAGGTGGACGTTCGGCCGGTTGAAGGTCTCGAGGTACTCGTCGTGGAAGCACGGTCGCTTGCAGAGCTGCCGGTACCAGGGCTTGAGGTGCTCGGCCGTCGTCGGGTCGTGCACCACCGCGTCGACCCGGGCCCGGATCTCCTCCATCTTCTCGTCGTCCGACTCCTCGTAGGCCCGGACCCAGGTCTCGACGCTGAACTCCCCGTCGAGGGAGGCGACGATGCGGTCCCGGATGCGCTGCGAGATGTCGGTCCAACCGTCCTGCACGAGGTCCTCGTCGGTGAACCCACCGGTCTGGAGGATCGTGAAGTTCGTGAGCCACTCCCGTTGCCAGCCGGGTTCGAGGGTCGCGAACCATTCCGGGTCGATCGGGTGGTTGTTCCGCACGTCGATCGATGACGGCGTGCGCTGGAACACCTTGAGCTCACCTGCGGCGCGCCCGAGCGCGGGGATGCACTGCACGGCGGTGGCGCCGGTCCCGATGATGCCGACCCGCGAGGTGGCGAGCCCGGTCATGGGTACACCGTCCGGCGAGCCGCCCGTGACCCCGTAGTCCCAGCGGCTCGTGTGGAAGGCGGGGCCCGCGAAGGTCTCGATGCCGGGGATGCCGGGAAGCTTCGGTCGGTGGAGGGGCCCCGTGCCCATGGCCACGAACCGGGCGCGGATCGCGTCGCCGCGGTCGGTGCGGATGACCCAGCGCGCGCCAACGTCGTCCCAGTTCAGCGACTCGACCTCGGTGGAGAGCAGGGCGCGTTCGTGGAGGCCATAGGTCGTTGCGATGGCCCGGGCGTGCTCGTGGATCTCCGGCGCGTGGACGTACTTCGCGCTGGGCATCCGCCCGGTCTCCTCGAGCATCGGGAGGTAGATCATCGCCGCGGTGTCGCACATCGCACCGGGGTAGCGGTTCCAGTACCAGACGCCGCCCACATCTCCGGCGCCGTCGATGAGCAGGAGGTCGTCGATGCCGGCCTCCACGAGTTTCGCACCCGTGCAGAGGCCGGCGAACCCTGCGCCGATGATGGCCACGGTGACCTCGTCGTGGCGGGGTGCCCGCTCGACCCGCGGGGTGTACGGATCCTCGAGCAGGTTCGCGTACCGGCCGGTCGGTTGGACGTACTGCTCGTTGCCCTCGGGGCGCAGGCGCTTGTCGCGCTCGGCCCGGTAGCGGCGGCGCAGCGCCTCGCGGTCGATCGGGGTGGGGGTGGTCCCGGCGGTCACGGCCTCAGTCTGCCCGCCGCCACGCGTGGATCACCGGTCGGCGTCGCCGTAGGCTGCCCCGGATCCGGCGATGGAGGAGCGAGCGGTGCGGCGAACCACGGTGACGGTGATCGGGATGCTCGGTGTGCTGACGCTCGCGGCCTGCTCCGGGGGCTCGGCAGCGACGGAGGGTTCGGCCGGCGGGGACGACACCACGACCACCACGGCGAAGACCGGACACTCACACGGCGGCGGGAGCGGATCGGACGGCTACCTGCTGCGTCATCCGCTCAAGGTCACGGCCGACGGCCTCATCGATCCGGCCTCCATCGACCTGTCGGGGATCGAGGGCGTATCGGAGCAGCAGCAGCAGGAGTCCACCGCGCTGCTCGTGAACACCATCCGTACCCTCCCGCGGTGGAGCGACTACCAGACCGCGATCAACGACGGGTTCGAGTCGATCCACGACGAGTTGACCGGCGAGGAGCACGTGATCCACTGGGACTGGATCAACGACGACGTGATGCTCGACCCGAACAAGCCGGAGTCGCTCGTCTACAAGGTCGACCGCGCCACCGGTACGAAGACCCTCGAGGCGGCGATGTTCCTCATGCCGCAGCAGTACACGCTCGACAACCAACCGGCGATCGCGAGCCCGCTCGTGCAGTTCCACCAGCACGACAACCTGTGCTTCACGGCCCCGCCGGCCCCCCGGGTCGCCGGTCTCACGAACTTCGAGGGCGGCTGCAACCCGCCGCTCGTGAAGTTCAACCCGAACATCATGGTGCACGTCTGGATCCGGCCCAACGTCTGCGGACCGTTCGCCGCGCTCACCGGCGTCGGGGCCGGGCAGATCGCATCCGGCGAGCAGCGCTCCTGCGTCCACGACGACACCCGGCTCGGGCTCTGACTCCGACGCAGGGACCGGTCCGGGGCCCGCAGCCGCCGTCCTAGGCTGCGGCGACCGGGCACCGGATCGACCGACGGGGCGAGGGGATGGTTCGACGTAGCGACGCAGAACGGCTCGAACCGGTCGGCGGGCGCGCGCGGTGAGCGTGCCGAGGCTCTCGGTCATCATCCCGGCGTACAACGCCGAGGCCTACCTGCGGGAGACCGTCGACTCCGCGCTCGCGCAGACCCACCCGGACCTCGAGGTCATCGTGGTCGACGACGGCTCGACCGACGGGACCCGGGCGATCCTCGACGCCTACGGCGACCGGATCGTGGCGGTGACCCAGCCCAACGGAGGTCCCGCCGCGGCCCGGAACCACGGGCTCCGCCTCGCGACGGGGGAGTACATCGGGCTCCTCGATGCCGATGACCTGTGGGCGCCCACCCGGGCCGAGCGCTGCCTCGCCCTGCTCGAGGCCGATCCGGGCCTGACCGGCGTACTCACGGATTCGTGGCGGTTTGCCGACGATCCGGCCGCGGCGACCGAGTGCATCTACCGGGACCGCCGGGGCGGGGTGTTCCCAGCGCGCGACGAGCAGCTCGCGGCCTCCGCGCGCGGCAACTTCCTCACGGCCAGCGTCTTCGTCCGCCGCGAGGTCGTCTTCGCCCTCGGCGGCTTCGACCCGGCGATCTTCGGGGCCGAGGACTACGACCTCTGGTGCCGGATCCTGCTCGCCGGCGGTGCGTTCGCCCTCATCGAGGAGCCGCTCTCCTGGTACCGCGTGGTGGAGGGGAGCGTCAGCTCCAACCGGAGCCGGCAGTGGCGGGTCCACCTGCAGGTCTTCGACAAGCACCTCGAGGCTTGGTTGGCCCGCGGCTGCCGCCCCGCGCGGCTCGAGGCGGCCTCGCTCGGTCGGGTGCGCGAGGCCCGCGGCGATCGTGCCGGTGCGGCGCGCGCCTACCGCGCCGCGGCCGCGGACGCGCACGGAGGTGAACGCCTGCGGCTCCTCGGGTTGGCGGCGCGCGCGCGGGTCGTGCCTCGGCGCGGCGAACCTCAGTAGGTGAATCCCACCGAGGCCGCCCACCGCTGGTCGACGTGGTACGACCCGTCATCCCCGACGGAGTCCACGGTGAGCGGGGCGGGGATCCGGTTGCCCGAGCCGGCCTCGAACGCCACCGTCCCGGTCCAGCCCTTCCAGCCGTTCACCGCACGGATGCCCGCGCTCAGCGCCCCGGTCTCGAATCCGGTCTCCGCCGCGACGGTCGCGATGAGGTTCACCGAGTCGTAGGTGTACGGCGACCATGCGCCCGGCGCCGCGCCGAACGCCTTGCGGTAGGCCGCGATGAGGTCGGCCGATCCCGGGAAGTCGTTGGGGGCGGGCACCCCCACCACCGGGCAGGCCTTCGCCGCGTCCACCCCGGCTGCCGTGATGAAGCCCGGGTCGTACGCGCCGAGGTCGGCGAAGCACTTCGGCGTCGCCTTCGCGTCGTACATCGCCTTCGCGATGAGGCCGCCCTCCGGGTAGTACGTGATGACGTACACGAGGTCGGGGTTGGTGGCCGCGACCTTCGTGACCGTGTCGGTGTAGGACTTCGCGCCGGGCTCGATGCCCTCGTCGATCGTGATGGTCACGCCTGCGGCCCGCAGCTGCGTCTGCATCGCGTCGTTGGCCGCCTTCGTGTAGTCCTGCGTCGTGTCGTAGATGATGCCGACCTTCTTCGCCTGGAATTCGGTGGTGATCGCCTTCGTGGCGACGGGTGCGATCTGCGAGGTCATCGGCTGGAGCGTGAACCCGAGGCCCGAGGTCTGGTCGCTCGAGGTGAGCCGCAGGGGCACCAGCCCCGCATCGATGTAGAGCGGGAGGGTGACGAGCCCCGCACCCGAGTTGTACGGGCCGACGACCGCATCGAGCCCGGCCGCGATCGCTCGCTTCGCGGCGACCTTCGCCACCTTCGGGTCGGCCTGGTCGTCGATCGGCACGATCTCGACCTGCTTGCCCCCGATGCCGCCCTTCGCGTTGAGCTGCTGGGCCGCGAGCCGGGCGCCGCGCAGCATGCCGATGCCCGTGTCCTTCTGGTCGCCGGTGAGCGGTCCCTCGAGGCCGATCCGGATCCGGCCGCCCGCTGCGCTCGTGGTCGTCGGGTTCGAGGCGTCGTCCGAGGACGAGCAGGCCCCGAGGGCGAGGGCCGCGGTGGCGACGAGGCCGATGGTGGCGAGGAACGGACGGCGCATGGGATCTCCCGGACGGTGCGGTCGGAACGGCGGCGAGCCTCGCACATCGCGGCGGTCCGCGGGCGCCTCGGGGGTACCGCAATCCGGTACGCCCACGCGCTGCGTCGCGACGCCCACCAGTGGTGGGATTGCGTCAGGCTTCGACTCGGCGTCCGGCGAGGTAGGTGGCGACGACGCCGATCGCCCCGATCGTCCGCGGGTCGACGAGGAGCGGATCGGCGTCGAGCACGACGAGGTCCGCGTACTTGCCCACCGCGATCGACCCGATGGTGTCGTCGGAGTGGGTCTGCCATGCGGCGTCGATGGTGATGGCCCGCATCGCGGCCTCCACCGTGTCGCACTCGGCGGGGTTGAGGACCTCACCGCCGTCACGCATGACTCGGGTGACCGCGGTCTGCACCGACAGGAGCGGGTCGATGTCCGTGACGTTGTAGTCGGAGTGCAGGCTCGGCCGGAGCCGGTGGCGGCGGGCGCTCGCGACCGGGTCGAGCCGTCCGGCCCGCGCCGGGCCGAGGATGCGATCCCGGAACGCTCGGCCCCAGTAGTACACGTGGTTCATGAGGAACGACGGCGACACGCCGACGCGGCCCATCCGGGCGAGGTGGTCGTCGGTCGGGATCGAGCAGTGCTCGATGCGGTGCCGGAGGTCAGCCGGTCCGAGCCCGTCGAGTGCCCGCTCGTACGCGGTCACGACCTGTTCGATCGCGGCGTCGCCGTTGGCGTGCACCATGACCTGCCAGCCCGCACCGGCCCGGGTCCGGATCGTGTCGACGAGGTAGTCGGTCGCGTAGTTCGCGTGGCCGCACTCCTCCATCCCGAGGTACGGCTGCTCCTGGAACCCGCTGCGGCCCTGGTTCGAACCGTCGGCCACGATCTTCCACGAGGTGACGCGCACCAGGTCATCGCCCGCTCCGGGGACCACGGGCGTCGCGGCGAACGCGCGCGCCGCGTTGTCGAAGATTGCGAGCGTGAGCCGGGCCGGGAGCCGACCCTCCTGCGCGAGTCCGTGCACGATGTCGATCTCGCCCGCACCGAAGAGCGCGCCGGTACCGGCCTCGTGCAGCTTCGTCACCCCGCGTCGGGCTGCCGTCCGGAGCACGTCGACCACGTTGTCCCGGAGCTCGTCGGGGGTGGTGAGCGGTGCCGCCGCGAGGATCCGGCCGATCGCCGGCATCTCCCCGAACGAGCCGTCGAGCCGACCGCACGCGTCCCGCCCGAACGTGCCGCCGTCCGGCGTCTGGCTCGTGTCGTCGAGGCCCGCGGCCGCGATCGCGCGCGAGTTCGCGTACGCGTAGTGCAGCGACGCGTTGAGCACCACTGCGGGGTGGTCGGGCGCGATCGCGTCGAGCAGGTCGCGGGTCAGGGCAGGTTCGCCGGCGAGCAGCGACGGGTCGTACTGCTTGCCCATGAGCCACCCGTCGGCCGGGAGCAACGCGACCGCGTCGCGCAGGGCCGCGTGGATCGATGCGACGTCGCCCTGCGTGATGGGGGAGCAGTCCACCCAGTGGTCGATGACGGCCGAGACCCACAGGTGCGCGTGCGGTTCGACGAAGCCCGGGTACAGCACGTGGTCGCCGAGTTCGAGCACCTCGGTGTCCGGGCCCCGCCGGGCCTCGACGTCGGCCCGGGTCCCCACCGCGGCGATGCGACCGTCGGCGATGGCGATCGCCTCGGCCTCCGGGGTGGTCGGATCCATCGTGACCACCCGACCGACGACCACGAGGTCCGCGTACCGGCCGGGCCGCCACGCCGGCGGGGGCACCGGGGTCCGGGGCGCCGGCATGACCGGCCGGTGGTCGACGAGGTCGGCGAGCCAGGACGGGGGCTGGCACGCCGGGCATCGGTCGAGCAGATCGGGCCAGCCGTGCATCGTGGTGATCGTAGGTCGGTCGTTGCGCTGGGCCGCGGGCCGCACTCGTACCATCCCGGGCCGTGGACTTCGCGTGGACCGAGGAGCAGGCGGTGCTGCGGGCCCGGGCCCGCGAGGTCGCGGCCGGGGCCGTGGCCCGGTACGGACGCCACAACGACGCCTGGATCAACGGCTTCTCGAAGGAGTTCGCCCGCGAGCTCGCGGCCCACGGCTGGATCGGCATGACCTGGCCCGTCGAGTTCGGCGGGGGTGGGCGTCCGGCCATCGACCGGCTCATCGTGGGGGAGGAGCTCATCGCCGCCGGCGCCCCGATCGCCGCGATGTGGTTCGCCGATCGGCAGATGGGTCCGGCACTCATCGCCTACGGTCGGCCCGATCAGCAGGCGGAGTTCCTGCCCCGCATCCTCTCGGGCGAGACCACGTGGTGCATCGGCATGTCCGAGCCGAACGCGGGCAGCGACCTCGCGAGCCTCAAGACCGCGGCGGTGCGCGAGGGCGACGAGTGGGTCATCAACGGTCAGAAGATCTGGACCTCGTTCGGCGAGGTGGCCGACTACTGCTACCTCATCTGCCGCACGAGCACCGACGGGCCGCCGCACGCCGGCATCTCGGAGATCATCGTGCCCATGGACACCCCGGGCATCGAGGTGCGACCGATCACCGACATGACGACGAACCGGCACTTCTGCGAGGTGTTCTTCACCGACGTGCGCGTGCCGGTCACGAACCTCGTCGGCGCCGAGGGAGGAGCGTTCCGCCAGACCATGAAGCAGCTCGAGCACGAGCGGGGCGGCATCGACCGGCTGGTGTCGAACCGCGCGCTCTACGAGATCGCGGTGGCCCGCGCCGATCGCGCCGATCCCCTCGTGCGCCAGCGCATCGCCGAGCTCGAGATCGGCTACCGGATCGGGCGCATCCTCGTGGTGCGCGAGGTGCTCAAGCAGGCCCCGGCCGGGTTCAGCGCGGCGACGAAGTGCTTCTGCACCGAGCACGAGGCCCGGGTCGCCGACTTCGTGGCCCAGGTGCTCGGACCCGAGGCGATGCTCTGGGACGACGTGACCCGGGGGCTGGCCTACGCGCCGGGCTACACGATCATGGGCGGCACCTCGAACGTGATGCGCAACATCCTCGGGGACCGGGTCCTCGGGCTCCCGCGCTGACCGGCCGGGCCCTCCCGGAGCCGTTCACACACCGTTCACAATCGGGCAACGACCGGGAAAACCCGGCCCGGCAGGCTGCGGGACGTTCCGGGAGGTTCCCGGGCTCCGGGGCCGGATGCGCCCCGGTCGGAGGGGCTGCGTAGATTCGGCGCCCGACCCTCCCAGACCAGGCGAAGGAGAGATCAGTGGCCTACCGGGCTGAGTACATCTGGATCGACGGCACCGAGCCGACGGCGAAGATCCGTTCCAAGACCAAGATCGTCGACAAGGACGCGCCGTCGAGTCTGGCCGACCTCCCGATCTGGGGCTTCGACGGTTCGTCGACCAACCAGGCCACCGGCGACAAGTCGGACTGCGTGCTGAAGCCCGTCTTCATGTGCCCCGACCCGATCCGCGGGGGCGGCGACGTGCTCGTGATGTGCGAGGTGTTCCTCGTGAACGACACGCCGCACCCCACGAACACCCGGGCCGCGCTGCGCGAGGTGGCCGACAAGTTCGCGGCGCAGGAGCCGATGTTCGGCATCGAGCAGGAGTACACCTTCTTCAAGGGCGGTCGTCCGTACGGTTTCCCGGAGACCGGCTTCCCGGCCCCCCAGGGCGGGTACTACTGCGGCGTCGGGGCGGACGAGATCTTCGGTCGCGACGTGGTCGAGGCCCACACCGACGCCTGCCTCGAGGCGGGTCTGCTCATCTCCGGCACCAACGCCGAGGTGATGGTCGGGCAGTGGGAGTACCAGATCGGCCCGCTGGGTCCGCTCGAGGCCTCCGACCAGATCTGGGTCTCGCGCTGGCTCCTCTACCGGATCGCGGAGGAGTTCGACGTCATGGTCACCCTCGACGCCAAGCCGGTGAAGGGCGACTGGAACGGCGCGGGTGCCCACACCAACTTCTCGACGAAGGCCATGCGCGAGGACGGCGGCTGGGACAAGATCATCGCCGGGTGCGAGGCCCTCGGGAAGAAGGCCGACCTCCACATCGCGAACTACGGGTACGACATCGAGAGCCGGCTCACCGGTGCGCACGAGACGCAGCGGTACGACCAGTTCTCCTACGGCGTCTCCGACCGCGGTGCGTCCATCCGCATCCCGTGGCAGTGCGAGATCGACCGCAAGGGCTACCTCGAGGACCGTCGTCCGAACGCCAACTGCGACCCGTACGTGGTCACGCGGCTCATGGTCGACACGATCTGCGGCGAGCTCGCCTGATCCACCTCCGATCCGGAACGTGAACGGGGCCCCGGCCGAGTGCCGGGGCCCCGTTCACGTCGGGTATCCGTCACCTGCCGCCCGCGTGGCAGCCGACGAGGTGGTCGTTCACGACGCCCACGGCCTGCATCGCGGCGTACGCCGTCGTCGGGCCGATGAAGCGGAACCCACAGGCCTTCAGTGCCTTCGCGAGGGCGACCGACTCCGGGGTCCGGGCCACGAGGTCGCCCGTGCGGCGGGGGGCCCGATGGCGCCTCGGGGCGCAGGACCACACGAGCGCGCTCAGCGAACCGTGACGTTCGATGACGACGGGCATCGCCCGCGCGTTCGCGATCGTCGCCTCGATCTTGCCGCGGTGGCGCACGATGCCGGGATCGTCGAGCAGGCGTGCCACGTCGCGCTCGTCGAAGGTCGCGACGATCTCCCAGTCGAAATCGGCGAACGCCGCACGGAACGCCGGTCGCTTGCGCAGGATGGTGATCCAGGCGAGCCCGGATTGGAACCCCTCGAGGCTCAGCCGCTCGAAGAGGCCGTGGTCGTCGGTGACGGCCCGGCCCCACTCCTCATCGTGGTACGTGCGGTAGAGCGATGCACTCGCACTCCCGTCGGCGCCCGCCCCCCAGGCGCAGCGCGCCAGACCGTCGGGGCCGACGACGAGGCCGGTGGTCACCGGATCACTGGCGGGCCCAGGCCTCGAGCGCCTCGGACTCGGCGAGGCCCTCGTGGTCCCGGCCATGCGCGATGCGGATCTCGACGAGGTCGAGCCCGCCCTCGAAGGCGAACTCGTCCTCGTAGTGCTCGCTCACGGGGGAGCCGTGGTCGTACCCGACGCTCGGCCCGATGCTCGAGATGACGTTCATGACGAACGGGATCTCGACCGTTCCGCACTCGGCTCCGTCGACGACCACGGTCGCGATGCCGTCACGCTTGATGCGGCGGAAGCGCACGCCCACGGTGCTCGTTCCGACCGGCACGGGGACGGAGGACTCGACCACGTGGTGATCGCCGAAGCAGTTGTAGTCGAAGACCAGTCGGTCCCGTTGCACGAGCACGCTGAACCCGGAGTTCTCGGTCCCGCTCGCGTACATAACGCCGCCCTGTCCGGCCGCTCGCGTGATGGAGGCCTCGAGGTCCCAGGACCGTCCGCCGACGGGCGCGCTCGCCTGCGCGGGCATCGGCGCCAGGGGTGGACGGTAGCGGGACACCCGGTCGACCGGGTGCGCCGAGCGCTCGCGGAACCGCGCGCCGAACAGTTCGATCCCGCGGTCGTCGAGCGGCAGCACCCCGTGCTCCTCGGCCTCGCGCCACCAGATCTCGATCATCTCGGCGAGCTTCTCGGGCATCTCGGCGGCGAGGTCGTCGCACTCCGAGCGGTCCTCGGCGACGTGGTACAGCTCCCAGCGGTCCTCGTCGAACGGGGTCCCCGGGTCGTGCTTCGTGACCGCCTTCCAGCCCTCGTGGTAGATGCCGCGGTGGCCGTGCATCTCGAAGTACTGCACGGTCTTGTGGCTCTCAGCCGTTGCGTCGTCGAGGGTGTAGGCCATCGAGGTGCCGGTCACCGGCATCTGGTCGAGGCCCCGGAAGGTGTCGGGCGGCGTGACGTCGAGGAGTTCGTAGATCGTCGGCACGACGTCGTTCACGTGGTGGAACTGGTCCCGCAGGCCCCCGCTGTCGCTGATGCGTGCCGGCCAGTGCATGATGAGCGGCACGTGCACGCCACCCTCGTGGGTGTTCTGCTTGTAGTTCTTGAACGGCGCGTTGCCGGCCTGGGCCCATCCCCACGGGTAGTTGGCGTGGCTGTGCGGGCCGCCGATGTCGTCGATGCGATGGATCGCCTCGTCCGGCGTCTCGATGAGGAAGTTGAAGAACTTCATCTCGTGCATGACGCCGAACGGCCCGCCCTCCTGGCTCGCCCCGTTGTCCGAGAGCAGGATGACGAGCGTATTGTCGAGTTCACCGAGCGCCTCGAGCGCGTCCATGAACCGACCGATCTGCGCGTCGGTGTGGTCGAGGAACGCGGCGTAGGCCTCCTGCAGGCGGATGGCGAGGCGCTGCTGGTTGTCCGGGAGGTCGTCCCAGGGCTCGACGCCCGGGTTGCGGGGCGCGAGTTGGGTGCCCTCGGGCAGCAGGCCCATCGCCTGCTGGTTCGCGAACCAGCGCTCGCGGATGACGTCCCAGCCCTCGTCGAAGCGGCCGCGGTACTTGGCCAGGTACTCGGGGGGCGACTGGTGCGGGGCGTGGGTG
>JBJTQX010000046.1:0-5005 GCA_046075855.1 Actinomycetes bacterium | reverse complement strand
GTCGCCCTCGGGTCACATTCCGTTCACGCCGCGAGCGAAGAAGGTCCTCGAGCTCTCGTTGCGCGAAGCACTTCAGCTCGGACACAACTACATCGGCACCGAGCACATCCTCCTCGGTCTCATCCGCGAGGGTGAGGGCGTGGCCGCGCAGGTGCTCGTGAAGCTCGGCGCCGACCTCTCCCGGGTGCGCCAGCAGGTCATCCAGCTGCTCTCCGGCTACGCGGGCGGCAAGGAGGCCGCGCCGGCCGGCGGCGCGAGCGGCGAGGCGCAGCCCTCCGGATCGCTCGTGCTCGATCAGTTCGGCCGCAACCTCACCCAGCTCGCCCGCGACAAGAAGCTCGACCCGGTCATCGGGCGCGAGCAGGAGATCGAGCGGGTCATGCAGGTGCTGAGCCGCCGCACGAAGAACAACCCGGTGCTCATCGGCGAGCCCGGCGTCGGCAAGACCGCGGTGGTCGAGGGCCTCGCCGCCGACATCGTCGAGGGCCGGGTGCCCGAGACCCTGGTCGACAAGCAGCTCTACACGCTCGACCTCGGCGCGCTCGTGGCCGGATCGCGCTACCGCGGCGACTTCGAGGAGCGCCTCAAGAAGGTGCTCAAGGAGATCCGCACCCGCGGCGACATCATCCTGTTCATCGACGAGATCCACACGCTCGTCGGGGCGGGGGCGGCCGAGGGCGCGATCGACGCGGCGAGCATCCTCAAGCCGATGCTCGCCCGCGGTGAGCTGCAGACCATCGGCGCGACCACGCTCGACGAGTACCGCAAGCACCTCGAGAAGGACGCGGCCCTCGAGCGTCGGTTCCAGCCGATCAAGGTCGAGGAGCCGTCGGTGGCGCACACCATCGAGATCCTCAAGGGGCTGCGGGAGCGGTACGAGCAGCACCACCGGGTCACTATCACCGACCAGGCCATCGTGGCCGCCGCCAACCTCGCCGACCGCTACATCTCCGACCGGCACCTGCCGGACAAGGCGATCGACCTCATCGACGAGGCCGGCTCGCGCCTGCGCATCCGTCGCATGCAGGCGCCGCCGGACTACCGCGAGCTCGAGGACGAGATCGCCAAGGTCCGCAAGGAGAAGGAAGCGGCGATCGAGGCCCAGCAGTTCGAGACCGCCGCCTCGCTGCGCGACCGCGAGAAGGAGCTGCTCGCCCAGCGTGCGGCCAAGGAGGTCGAGTTCCGGGCCGAGGGCGTCGACCTCTTCAACGAGGTCAACGAGGAGTCCATCGCCGAGGTGCTCGCGCTCTGGACCGGCATCCCGGTGTACAAGCTCACCGAGGAGGAGACGGCCAAGCTGCTGCGCATGGAGGACGAGCTCCACAAGCGCATCATCGGCCAGGAGCAGGCCGTCGTCGCGGTGTCCAAGGCGATCCGGCGCACCCGGGCCGGACTCAAGGACCCGAAGCGTCCCTCCGGCTCCTTCATCTTCCTCGGCCCGTCCGGGGTCGGGAAGACCGAGCTCGCCAAGACCCTCGCCGAGTTCCTCTTCGGCGACGAGTCCGCGCTCATCCAGCTCGACATGTCCGAGTACATGGAGAAGCACACGGTCTCGCGCCTCATCGGTTCTCCGCCGGGTTACGTCGGCTACGACGAAGGCGGTCAGCTCACCGAGGCGGTGCGTCGCAAGCCGTTCTCCGTCGTGCTCTTCGACGAGGTCGAGAAGGCCCACCCCGACGTGTTCAACTCGCTGCTGCAGATCCTCGAGGACGGGCGGCTCACCGACTCGCAGGGGCGCACGGTCGACTTCAAGAACACCGTGATCATCATGACCTCCAACCTCGGTACCTCCGACCTGCGCAAGACCGGCGTGGGTTTCGCGAAGGCCGACGACGCGGTGACGTACGAGCGCATGAAGTCGAAGGTCACCGAGGAGCTCAAGCGGCACTTCCGCCCCGAGTTCCTCAACCGCATCGACGAGGTCATCGTGTTCGGGGAACTCTCCCGCGACGAGGTGCACTCGATCGTGGACCTGCTCATCAAGCGGGTGCAGATGCAGTTGCAGGGGCAGGGCATCACGCTCGACCTCACCGATGCCGCCCGCGACCTGCTCACCGCGAAGGGGTACGACCCGACGCTCGGTGCCCGGCCGCTGCGACGGGCCATCCAGCGCCTCGTCGAGGATCCGCTCTCCGAGAAGCTCCTCTGGAAGGAGATCCACGGGGGCGAGGCGATCCTCGTCGACGCCGAGGGCGAGGAGATCGTCTTCCGGTCGATCGAGGGCGTCGAGCCGCCGCCGGTGGAACTCGCGGGCAGCGGGTCGGAGGGCTAGGCCGGCCGGCACATGCCGCGTCCCCGCATCCTGATCCTCGTGCTGGCGGCGAGCCTCGTGCTCGCCGCCTGCCGCGTCGACGCGACGGTCGGGGTGACGATGCGCGGCGACGGGTCGGGACGGGTCTCGGTCCGGCTCCACCTCGACCCGGCCGCGGTGCGCGCGGTGGAGGTCGACGGTCGTCGCCTCGACCAGGCCCTGCGTCTCGGCGACCTCGCGGCCTCGGGCTGGCGCGTCTCGGCCTGGCGCCGTGGCGCCGACGGCGGCGCCACCATCACCGTCTCGCACGCGTTCGTCACCCCGGCCGAGGCCGAGTCGATCGTGACCGGCCTCGCCGGGCCGGAGGCCGGCCTCGTCACGGGCCGCATCGAGCACACCGAGGGCGCGCTGCGCGACCGGTCACGCGTGGCCCTCACCATCGATCCGTCCCGGCTGCGCGTCGGGATCGAACGCGACACCACCCTCGCGGCGCGCCTGCGGGCGGCGGGCGTCGACCCGGCCCGCGTGGCCGCCGCGATCGACGGCGAGGCGGCCGACACCGTGCGGCTCGGCCTACGCGCGAGCCTGCCCGGTGCCGGCCCGGTGCGCGGTCGACCCGAAGCCGGTCGCGTCGTGCTCGACACCGCGGCCACCGAGTGGCACGCGTCGCGCCTGCTGCTCCTCGTCCTCGGGCTCGGGTTGCTCGCGGTGGCCGGCCTGCTGTTCGGGCTCGGCCGGGTCGCGGTGCGGCGTCGGCACGGTCGGCATGCGGCCCGGCGGGGTCACCACCCCCACGGACGTCACGCACCGCACGACCCCGATGCCCACGTGGCCGGACGCCCCCGCGGCGAGCACGGACGCCACGCACCCCGCTAGCGGTCGAGCGCGCTCGCCAGCCAGGCCGGGAAGTCGAGGAGCGAGTCGAGCACCACGTCGGCTCCCTCGGCCCGGAGCTCCTCGGCGCTCCACGGCCCCGAGGGAACCGCGACCGCGAGCGCGCCGGCCACCCGGGCGGCGACGATGTCCGGCGGGGTATCGCCCACGTACGCGAGCGCCCCGTGCTCGATGAGGGTCTCGCCCTTGGCCGCACCGTGGCGCCAGCCGACGACGTGGTCGATCTCGAGCCCGACCGCCCGGAGGCAACGGTGCGCGTTCGGCTCGAACTTCGCGGTGACCACGAGGCTGCGGCCCCCGAGGGCGCCGACCGCGGCCACGGCCTCGAGCGCCCCGGGCAGCAGGCTCGATCCGGGGGGGCCGAGCTCCGCGTAGATCGCCCGGTACGTATCCGCGACCACGTCGATCTCGGCCGCCGGGAAGAAGGCGGCGAGCTCCATCTCGAGGGTCGGGCCGAGGCGCTCGGCGAGGTCCTCGGCCGGCAGGTTGGTGCCGAGGCGCTCGTTGAGGGCCCGGTACGTCGCCGCCACCCCGGGCCGGCTGTCGATGAGGGTCATGTCGAGGTCGAAGCCGATGACGAGGTCCGCACCGCTGGTCACAGGGCCACGCTACGCTGCCCCCATGACCCGAACACGTGTTCGACACCGCTGCACCGAGTGCGGGGCGCAGAGCGCCCGCTGGCTGGGCCGGTGCCCGGAGTGCGGGGAGTGGAACACCCTCGTCGAGGAGGTCGGGGCGGCGGACCGGGGGGTGCCCGCCGGTGGGCTCGCCGAGGCCGTCCCCATCGACCGGGTCGATCCGCTCGGCGCCGCTCGGCGCCCCACCGGCGTCGCGGAGCTCGACCGCGTGCTCGGCGGCGGCCTCGTGGCCGGGTCCGTCACCCTGCTCGGTGGGGAGCCGGGCATCGGCAAGTCGACCCTGCTGCTCCAGGCCCTCGGCCGGATCGCGGCGTCGGGCACCCGTTGCCTCCTCGTGTCGGCCGAGGAGTCCTGCGAGCAGGTGCGCCTGCGGGCCGGTCGGCTCGGGGTGCTCGAACCCGAGCTCCACCTCGTCGCCGACACGTCGCTGTCGCACATCGTGGCCCACGTCGACGCGGTGCGCCCCGAGGTGCTCGCGGTCGACTCGATCCAGACCATCCTCGATCCGGACCTCCCGGGTGCGCCCGGTTCGGTCGCGCAGGTGCGCGAGTGCGCGCACCGTCTCGTGCGCGTCGCCAAGGAGCGCAACCTCGCGGTCGTCCTCGTCGGGCACGTCACGAAGGACGGTGGACTCGCCGGGCCGCGCGCACTCGAGCACGTCGTCGACACCGTGCTGCAGTTCGAGGGGGACCGGCACCACGCGCTGCGGATGCTGCACGCGCTCAAGCACCGGTTCGGCTCCACCCAGGAGCTCGGTCTCTTCGAGATGGGCGAGGCGGGTCTGCTCGACGTGCCCGATCCCTCGGCGCTCTTCCTCGCCGATCGGCGGGCCGGTCTTCCCGGGTCGGTGGTCGTGCCCGTGCTCGAGGGAGCCCGTCCACTGCTCGTCGAGGTGCAGGCCCTCGTGAACGGCACGGGCGCGCCCGTGCCGCGCCGCAGCGCGCAGGGTCTCGAGTCGAGTCGACTCGCCATGCTGCTCGCAGTGCTCGAGGCACGGGCGGGCGTATCGCTGGCGGACGCCGACGTGTACGCGAGCGTTGCGGGCGGAGTGCGCGTCGCCGAGGCGTGCTCCGGCCACCGCGAGCGCGACCCCGAGGTCGGCGCCCGCCTCCGCGACGCGCACGCCACCGGCGACGCTCGCGTACACGTCGGCCTCGGCGAGCGAGACGCCGGCCCGGGCCTCGAGCACCGCGAGCAGCATCGCGAGCCGGCTCCCCTCGAG
>JBJTQX010000045.1:0-10843 GCA_046075855.1 Actinomycetes bacterium | reverse complement strand
GCCGAGGGTCGGGCGTCGACGAGTTCGTCGGGCACCGGCGGCGGCGGACCGAGCCGACCGATCCGGTCGAGGACCTCGGCGAACCCGGGCACCCGCCCGGGCCGACCGTGCCACGGCGGCGGACCACCGGGAAGGGTGCCCGGAGGGGTGGGGATGATCTGGGCGCCCCCGCGGGGCGGCACGCCGCGTCGCACCGCGGGCAGACTACCGACCCGTTCGTGCCCCACCGACCCGACGAGGCCGCCATGACCGTCTCCTACAACTTCGCCACCGCCTGGGAGGCCATCGCCGACGCACAGCCCGAGGCACGGGCGCTCGTGCAGGGACCCCGCGTCGTGACCTGGGGTGCGTTCGACGACCGGGCGGCCCGCCTCGCCGGGGGTCTGCTCGCGCACGGCGTCCGCGAGGGCGCCAAGGTCGCGTCGTACCTCTACAACTCGAACGAGTACATGGAGGGCGTGTTCGCGACCTGGAAGCTGCGCGGCGCGCCGGTGAACGTCAACTACCGCTACCTCGAGGACGAGCTGCTCTACCTCGTCGACAACTCCGACGCCGAGGTGCTGCTCTTCCACGGCGTGCTCGGCGAGCACGTGGCGAGGATCATGGACCGTGCGGCCACCGTGAAGGTCTGGGTGCAGGTCGACGACGGCCACCCCCTCATCCCGGGCGCGGTCGAGTACGAGGCGATCCTCGCCGGGGCGGAGCCGATGCCCCGCGTCGAACGCAGCGGCGACGACCTCTACCTGCTCTACACGGGCGGTACGACCGGCATGCCGAAGGGCGTGATGTGGCGGGTCGACGACCTCTACCGGGCCCTCGTGCCGACGATCCTCACCCTCCACGGCATCGCCGCGCCCGACACCAACGAGGCCCACGCCGGGATCGCCGCCCAGGTCGCCGGCACCGGTCGCACGCCGACCCACCTCCCGGCGTCCCCGCTCATGCACGGCACCGGCTTCATGACCTCGCTGCAGGCCCTCACGGTCGGCGGCGCGCTCTGCACGCTCGAGAACCGGCACTTCGACGCGCACGAGATGTGGAAGGCCGTCGAGGAGGTCGAGGTCACGCAGATGGCGATCGTCGGCGACGCGTTCGGGAAGCCGATGGTGCGCGCGCTCGAGGAGGCCGAGGACGACTCCTCGCCGTACGACCTCGCAAGCCTCACGATGATCGTGTCGTCGGGCGTGATGTGGACGGCGCCGGTGAAGGAGGCGCTCATGGAGCGCGGGAACTTCATCTGCCTCGACTCGCTCGGTTCCTCCGAGGGCGCGGGCTTCGCGAACCAGGTGAGCGTGAAGGGAGCCAAGGCCACCACCGCTCGGTTCTCGATCGGCGCCAACACGAAGGTGTTCACCGAGGACGGCACCGAGGTGGTGCCCGGCTCCGACGAGGTCGGGTTCCTCGCGCTCGGCGGGCCGATCCCCCTCGGCTACTACAAGGACCCGGAGAAGTCGGCGAAGACCTTCCGGACCTTCGGCGGCAACCGCTACTCGGTGCCGGGCGACTTCGCCAAGGTGCTCACCGACGGCACCATCGAACTGCTCGGGCGCGGCTCGGTCGTCATCAACACGGGCGGCGAGAAGGTGTTCCCCGAGGAGGTCGAGGAGGCGATCAAGCTCCACCCGGCCGTGCACGACGTGCTCGTCGTCGGCATCCCGGACGACCGCTTCGGCGAGGCGATCACCGCGGTGGTCGCGCTCAATGGGAGCGCGTCGGCCACCGAGGAGGAGATCGGCGAGACCGTGAAGGCGAACCTCGCCGGCTTCAAGCGGCCGCGGACCGTCGTGTTCGTCGAGCAGGTCCGCCGCGGGCCGAACGGCAAGGCCGACTACGCCTGGGCCAAGGAGACCGCCCGGGAGTTCCTCGGCCTCTAGCGGTTCAGCCCCGGGCCTCGAGGCCGAGGCTCACGAGCAGGTCGCGCACCCGCCGCTCGATCTCGTCGCGGATCGGCCGCACCGCGGCCACCCCCTGCCCGGCCGGGTCCTCGAGCACCCAGTCCTCGTAGCGCTTGCCCGGGAAGATCGGGCACGCGTCGCCGCAGCCCATCGTGATGACGACGTCGGAGGCCTCGACCGTCTCGCGCTCGAGGCGCTTGGGCGTCGCGCCCATCGCCCGCAGGTCGACGCCGACCTCGGCCATGGCCTCGACCACCGCCGGGTTCACGTCGTCGGCGGGCGCGCTGCCCGCGCTGCGCACGACGACCGCGTCACCCCCGAGCGTCATGAGGAACGCGGCGGCCATCTGGGAGCGACCGGCGTTGTGGACGCAGACGAAGAGGACCTCGGGCGCGGGCACGGTCAACCCTCCGACGGGTGCGGGTAGAGGAAGACGATGAGCAGGTAGGCGAGCGCGCCGCCGACGCACTGGGCGACGAGGAACATCGGCACCGACGACGGCGCGATGCCTGCGAACGTGTCGGAGAGCGAGCGGCCGATGGTCACCGCGGGGTTCGCGAACGAGGTCGATGAGGTGAACCAGTAGGCGCCGGTGATCCAGGCCGCCACCGCGAAGGGCACCGCGGCCGCCCGACCGGTGCGCACGCACCCGTGGATGACGAGCAGCAGGCCGACGGTCGCCACCACCTCGGAGAGCCACAGCGCGCCCGAGGCGCGCCGGTGCGTCGAGAGCTCGACGACCGGCAGGTCGAACATGAGGTTGGCGAGCGCCGCGCCCGCGCAGGCGCCGGCGATCTGCGCGGGCACGTAGGCCAGCGCGTCGCGAGTCGGGATCGAGCCGAGCGCCCGGTCGACGAGCGTGACGATGGGGTTGAGGTGCGCGCCCGACACCGCACCCATCATGAGGATGAGCCCGACGAGCGCACCGCCCGTGGCGATCGCGTTCTCGAGGAGCTGCAGGCCGACGTCGCCCGGCGAGAGCCGCGTGGCCATGATCCCGGAGCCGACGACCGCCATGACGAGCAACGCGGTGCCGAGCCCTTCGGCGACCACCCGTCGGGCCAGCGGGAGCCGGAGCTCGCCCGTCCCGGTCTCGACCTCGTGTCCGAGGTCAGGGTTCGGATCCACCTCAGCAGCAGCCGGCCGGCTTCACGCCGATGGCGATCGGCTCGGCGGCGACCTCGACCGCGGGGGCGCAGCAGGCCGCGGCCCCGGGCTCCTCGGCCGACGAGCCCATCGACTCCGCGTCGGCGGTCTTCACGTACCACTCCCACCGCGCGCCGTCGGGGTCGGTCACCCAGGTCTCGACCTTCTCGGCGAAGCAGCAGATCGTGTCGTCGATGCCGGTGGTCTCGAGGCCCGATGCGGCGAGGCGCGCCTCGGCGGCGACGACCTCGTCGGCCGAATCGGTCTCGACGCCGAGGTGGTTGATCGTGCCGCCCTCGGCCCCCTCGAACAGCACGAGCTTGAGCGGCGGGTCGGCGATCGCGAAGTTCGCGTACCCGGGCTTCACCTTGTACGGCTCGGCCGCGAACAGCCGGGAGTAGAACTCGATCGCCGCGTCGAGGTCGGTGACGTTGATGGCGAGCTGGAGTCGGGACACGGTGCTCCTCCCTCGGGGGCGGTCCCCCATGGTCGCAGACGCGACGAGGCGTTGCCCGCGGGCACCGCCTCGTTCAGCAGACGTTCACCGCCGGGTCGGCGGCGGCGCTCACTTCTTCTTCTTGCCGCCGTCCACGAGCTTGGCGAGGATGTCGCGGCTCGAGAGCACGAGGAGGTCCTCGCCGTCGACGGCGACCTCGGTGCCCCCGTACTTCGAGTACAGGACGGTGTCGCCCACGGCGACGTCGAGCGGGATCAGCTCGCCGGTCTGCTCGGAGCGGCGCCCCGGACCCACCGCGAGGACCTCACCCTGCTGGGGCTTCTCCTTTGCGGTGTCGGGGATCACCAGGCCGCTGAAGGTGGTCTCCTCGGCCTCGGCGGTGCGGACGACGATGCGGTCGTCGAGCGGCTGGAGCTTCATCTCGTGGGACTCCTCGGGGGATCGGCCCGAACGGGCCGGCGGTCTTCGGTTGGCCTCGCCGAACCCGGTGCGCACTGCTGGCACTCCCGGGCGGCGAGTGCTAACAGGGTAACGACCCGCCCCGCTCCCTCGCAAGGCGAGGCCCGGAGCGGGTCAGGGTAGGGGCCGCGGCGCGACCGTGACGGTGGCCCCGGCCCCGCTGGCGAGGAAGAGCCGCAAGCGCACCGGCCCGACACCGGCGGGTCCGGACAGCTCGATCCGTGACCCGTTCGTCGTCAGGCGTTCGGGGCGGCCGCCCCGGAGGGCCAACGCCCGCGTGTGCGAGTGCGGCGCCGAGCCCTTGGGGTCCAGGTGCCCGAGGTGGCCGTCCCCACCCGCGACGCCGCCGAGCACGATGAGCCGCGCACGGGCCTCCGCCGGCTCGAGCACCGCGACCCCCGTGAGACGGTCGTCGCGGCTCGCGGTGAGGGTCATCGTCACCGTCGTGACCGACGGCGTAGCACCCGGGCCCACGGCGGCGTCCCCAACGCGCAACGTGGTCGGGTCCGACGGGCCGCCGCACCCGGCGACCAGTGCCATGAGGACGCCGAGGACGGTCGGGAACGGAGCGAGGCGCACGTCTGCGACGCTAACGCTGGCCGAACGTGCGGCGGAGTCGCGTGCGTTGGATGACGAAGTGGTCGAACCCGAGGATCGCCAGCGCCGTCACCCCCCACTCGGGGAACACGACGACCATGAGTGCGCCGATCGTCCAGAGCCCCCACCCGAGGCGGAGGTTCTCTGGGCGGCGCGGGAGACCGAAGCTGCCCTTGCGCCTGCGCTTCGAGTACATGGCGATCGCGCTGACCACGGACCACAGGGCGAGGACACAGACGCTCGTCATCAGGATCCGGTTGGCGATCCCCAACTGGGTGCCCATGTGCGTACTGACGAGCGTGTCGAGTCCGTACGACACCGAGCCGTAACCGTAGGCGTCCTGTTCGCCGAGCGTCTTCCCGCTGAACTGGTCGAGGAACACGTCGCGTGCCTCGCCCGTCTTGCGCGGCCATGAGTTCGACATCGTGAACGAACCGTACGTGACCTCCTTCGACTTCTCGTCGGTGGCGTTCGTCGGGAGGTTCACCGTGAAGCCGGGCTTCATGTGCTCCCGCCGCGCGACACGCACGACGTCGTCGAGCGACAACGGTGCGGGCAGCGAGCCGTCCGCCTTCGTCGCGTACGACGCCGGGATCGGACGGTCACCCGTGTTCCACGGGATGGTGTTGCCCAGACGATCGAGGTCGCCGCGTGTCCCGAGCGTGCTCGCCGGCGCGTCGGTCCACGAGTTCGGCGAGATCTCGTTCGCCAACGCCGTGAAGTTCGGGCCCCAGTAGGTGCTCCAGGCCAGCCCCGAGATGATCGTCAGCACCATGCCGGCGATGAGCAGGATCCCGGCGAACCCGTGCAGGTCCCGCCACCTGGCCCGCCCGCCCTTACCCCAGCGGATGCGGAGGAACCCTCGGCGGTTCCGGGCCGCGCCGACGGCGGACCGCCGCGGCCAGTAGATGTACGCACCCGTCGACACGAGCACGAGCGTCCACACGCCGAGGATCTCGAGCAGCATGTCGCCGACCTGGTAGTCGCGCATGACCGCCCCGCCGTCCCACAACGCCGAGACCGTCGGCAGCCTGAGCGCCCACGGGTTGTTGAGGTACCCGTGCAGTCGGTTCGAGAGGCGCACGATCCCGGACCCCGCGTTCACGCTGCCGAGGACCTCACCGGTGTACGGATCGACGAACACCTCACGCCCCGAGGCCGAGCCGTCATCGATCGCGAAGATCGTCGAGTGCTTCGGGTCGGCGCCCACGGTCATCGAGGTGACGGTCGCCTCCGGGAACGCCTCCTCGACCGCGTGGGCCTGCTCGTCGTAGGGCACCGCCTTCGACCCGACGCTCACGACGCGCAGATCGCGCTGGGTGAGGTCCTCGATCGGCTGCGTGTAGAGGATCACGAGGCCGGTGAGCGCCATGAGCACGATGAACGGGATCGAAAGGATGCCGGAGTAGAAGTGGAACCGCCACAGGATCCGCCAGCGCCGACTCGACGCGTCGTGCTGCGATTCGATCTGCGTGCGTTCGTCCACCACCGCCGCCACTGCGGGCCCCCTGCACTCGTTCGATGCGTCGCCCGGTGACGCCGGTCAGGCCCTGAGTCTCGCAAAAGGGACTGCGAGTTGCCAGACGCGACAGGTCAGCCGGCGGTCGGCAGCCGCAGGCCCGGCGTGGCCCCGTCGTCGAGCGGGGTCGGGCCGTCGGACCGGAGCCGGGCGTAGGCGGCGGCCGCCACCATGGCCCCGTTGTCGGTGCAGAGGTCCGGCCGCGGCAGGAGGGCCCGACGCCCGGTGGCCGCCGCCACCTCGGCCACCCGGGCCCGCAGCCGGGAGTTGGCGGCCACGCCGCCCCCGAGCACGAGGCTGCGCGCCCCCACCGCGTCGGCCACCGCGCCGAGCTTGTGCACGAGCGTGTCGACCACCGCCTCCTGGAACGACGCGCACACGTCGGCCACGGGGCGGTCCGGGTTGCGCCGCCGCTCGAGCACCACCGCGGTCTTGAGCCCGGAGAACGAGGTGTCGAACCCGTCGTGGAGCATCGGCCGTGCGAAGGCGACCGCCGTCGGGTCGCCCTCGCGGGCGAGGCGGTCGATGGCCGGACCGCCCGGGTACCCGAGGCCGAGGGTGCGCGCGACCTTGTCGTAGGCCTCGCCCGCCGCGTCGTCGACCGTGCCGCCGAGGATGCGGTACCGACCGGGCCCGTCGACCGCGACGAACAGCGTGTGCCCGCCCGACACGAGGAGCACCGCCATCGGCAGCTCGACGCCGGGATCCTCGAGCCAAGCCGCGTGGAGGTGCGCCTCGAGGTGGTGCACGCCCACGTACGGCACGTCGAGCACGAGCGCGAGGGCCTTCGCTGCGCTCACCCCGACGAGCAGCGCACCGGCGAGTCCGGGCCCGTGGGTGGCCGCGACTGCGTCCACCTCACCGAGCCCGATCCCCGCGTCGGCCAGCGCGGTGTCGATCACGCCGTTCACCAGTTCGACGTGGGCCCGGCTCGCGATCTCCGGCACGACCCCGCCGAATCGGGCGTGCAGGTCGACCTGGGTGGCGATGACGTTGGAGCGCACGTCCGTGCCGTCGACGACGACGGCGGCCGCGGTCTCGTCGCAGGACGTCTCGATGCCGAGGATGGTGGTCACCGGGCCGCCTCCCCGACCACGGGGGGCAGCTCGTAGGTGGTCGAGTCGGCGAACCGGGACCAGTAGGTCGCGAGCAACTCGCCGTACTCCTCGGTGTCGACCTCGCGGGCCCACATGATGACCGCGTCCTCGCCGTTGTCCTGGTAGTAGCCGCGGCGGGTGCCGACCGGCGTGAAGCCGAACCGCCGGTAGAGGTGCTGGGCCGCGGTGTTCGAGAGGCGTACCTCGAGGGTGAGGGCGTTCACGCCCCGAGCCAGCGCGGCGCGGACGAGCGCGAGCATGAGGCGCATCCCGATCCCCTCGCGCTGCACCGACGGGTCCACACCGATCGTCGTGACGTGCGCCTCGTCGGCCACCACCATGATCCCCGCGTAACCGACGATCGCGTGCCCGCGGCGGGCCACGACGTAGGCCCGGCTGTGGGCGAGGTCGAGTTCGCCGAGGAACAGGTCGCGCGACCAGGGGCGCGGGTACACGCGGCCCTCGATGGCGAGCACCTCGCGCAGGTCGCGTCGCCGCATCGGCGCGATGTCGATGGTGGGGACGAGGGTCACCGGCCCGCCGCCTCCCAGTTGAGCTCCGCGTCGCTGCGCCGCAGGTACCGCGGTCGCACCGTGTCGGCCGCCACCGCGTCACCGGCCGCGAGCGCGGCGGCCCCGAGGCCGACGAGCACCTCGGGTCGGGCCGCCGCCCAGTCCGGACCCGCCACCTCGACGCGCGACAGCCCGGCGAAGGCCTCCGGGTGGGCGGCCGCGCCGTCCCCCACCACGAGCACCTCGCGGTCGAGCGCCGCGAGCGCGGCCGCGACCTCGCCGGCGGGGCCCACGGAATCCTCGGTGATGCGCAGGAGCGCGGGTCCCGAGGTGAACGTGGCCGCGAACACCTCGCGCCGCTTCGCGTCGACCACGGCGGCGACGACCCGCCCGTCGGCCGCGTGCGGTGCCGCGATGATCTCGAGCGTCGGCACGGGCACGACCGGACGACCGAGCGCGTGCGCCATCGTCATCGCCGTGGTCACCCCGACCCGCAGGCCCGTGAACAGGCCGGGTCCGATGCCGACCGCGACCGCGTCGAGATCAGCCGGGACCAGCCCCGCCGCACCGAGCACCTCGGCGATGGTCGGGACGAGCAGCTCCGCGTGGCGACGGGAGGCCGCGATGGATCGTGAGGCGAGCAGCTCCCCGTCACCGCCCACCGCGACCCCCACGTGGGTCGTGGACGTATCGATGGCGAGCAGGGTGGTCACGGCTCGACCGCCAGGATCGCCGCTCCGCGCCCGCCCCAGTCGCCCACCGTCGTCAGCGTCAGGCTGCGTTCGTCGTCATCGCCGGCCGGCACGAGCGAGATCGTCACGACGAGCAGGCGCGGCGGGAACGCGTCGAGCGCGACGTCGCCCCACTCCACGATCGTGACCCGCTCGTCGAGCGTCTCCTCGATCCCGAGGTCGATCACCTCCTGCACGCTCCCGAGCCGGTAGAGGTCGAGGTGCTGGACCGGCACCGGCCCCGCGTACTCCTGCACGATGGTGAACGTCGGGCTCGTCACCGGGTCGGTCACCCCGAGCCCGGCCGCCACGCCCTGGGCGAACGCGGTCTTGCCCGCCCCGAGGTCGCCGGTGAGCACGAGCACGTCACCGGGGCCGAGGTGCGCGGCCAGCGCCGCACCGAGGGCACGGGTCCCGTCCACCGACCGCGTGGTGCGGGTGACGGTCGCGGTCACGCCGCCCCGTCGAGCGCGCGCTTGATGGCCACGAAGTCCGCCCGGGCCTGCGCGAGCGCGGCCCCCCCGTTGCGCAGCACAGCCGAGGGGTGGAGCACCGGGATCAGCACCCCGTCGCGGTACGGGAAGGATCGGCCCCGCAGCTTCGTGATGCCCTCCTTCGTGTCGAGGAGCAGCTTCGTCGCGAAGTTGCCGAGGGTCACCACGACCCGCGGGGCCACGAGGTCGAGCTGGGTCGCGAGGAACGGGCTGCAGGCCGCGATCTCCTCGGGCTTCGGGTCGCGGTTGCCCGGCGGTCGGCACTTCACGACGTTGGCGATGTACACGTCGTCGCGGGTGAGACCGATGCCTTCGATGAGGCTCGTGAGCAGCCCGCCCGCGCGCCCCACGAACGGCTCGCCGGAGCGGTCCTCCTGCTCCCCCGGACCCTCGCCGACGAACAGGAGCCGGGCCCGGGGATCGCCGGTCCCGAAGACCACGGTCGTCCGGGTCGACGCGAGCACGCACGCCTCGCACCCGAGTGCGAGGGCGCGGAGCGCGTCGAGCGAGGTCGCGGCGCGCGGGTCGCCCCGATCGGCCACGGTCGCCTCAGGCGTCGACGGACGCGCCGCGCCGCTGAACGCGTCGGGCGAACGAGGCGATGAGGTCGTCGAGGAGCTCCGTGCGCTCGAACATGAGCATGTGCCCTCCGCCCGGCACGATCTCGAGGACGGATCCCGGGATGGCCCGGTTGATCCGCTTGGACTCGGCGAGCGGCGTGATGGCGTCCTTCGTCCCCCCGATGATGAGGGTCGGCACGGTCACCGCACCGAGGGCCTCGACGAGGTCGAGCCCCATGAGCGCGCGGGCCGCCTCCTGCCGGGTCTCCGGCGGGCACTCGAGGATCATCTCGCGGGTGAGCTCGATGTGGCTCGGCAACGCGGCGTCCCCGAACCCGATGCGGCTCATGAGGTAGCCGAGGTCGCGCCGCTGGAGCAGTCCTGCGACGTCGGGACTGCGGTCGCTGATCGCCGCGACGACCCGGGCGAGGTTGTCGTGCCCGGCGAGCGGCGTGCGGGCGAGCGTGGAGAGCAGCACGATGCCCGCCACCCGCTCGGCCGCGATCTCCGGGAACGTCGTGACGAAGGCCTGCACCGCGACCCCGCCCATCGAGTGGCCGACGAGCACCGCGTCGCGCAGGTCGAGGGACTCGAGCACGGTGCGCACGTCCCACGCGAGGTTCTCGACCGCGTGGCCGGAATCCCCCGCGACGGAGTCGCCGTGACCCCGGTGGTCGAACGCGACGGTGCGGAAGCCCTCGGCGGGCAGCGACTCCATCTGCTTCACCCAGGTGCGCACCGACAGGGTGACGCCGTGCGAGAGCACGATGGGCGGGCCGTCGCCGCGGCTGATCGCGTGGATGACCCCGCCGTCGTGGCTCGGGAAGGTGTGCCGGTCGTCGAAGGACGGCACGAACTCGCGCTCGGCGTCGGGGTCGGTCTGGCGACGGGAGCGCCGCACTGCGGCCTGCTCGGCCGCCCACACCGCGCCGGCCGTGGCCGCGACCGCGGCGAGTCCGATCAGGGTCCGCTTCGGTGCCTTCATCCGGTGTACTCCCTCGGGACTCGCGGGCCGATGCCGCCGACGATCTCATCCGGGATGGTGTCGAGCCGGGACGCCCAGTCCGCGGCGGTGATCTCCTGGTCGCCCTGGCGGCCGATGAGCACGACCTCGTCGCCCGCCACGATCTCGGCGTCCCCCACGTCGACGAGGAGTTGGTCCATGGTTACCGTACCGGCGATCGGGTACCGCTCGCCGCCGATGAGGACCTCGCCGCCCACCCGGCCGAGGCGCCGGGGCACCCCGTCGGCGTAGCCCACCGGCACGGTGGCGATGGTCGAGTCCTCGAGCGCCTGGTACCGCAGGCCGTAGGAGAGGCGGGCGCCGGCGGGCACCCGCTTCACGAACGACACCGCGCTCGTGAGCCGCAGGGCCG
>JBJTQX010000044.1:0-33160 GCA_046075855.1 Actinomycetes bacterium | reverse complement strand
GCGCCGCTTCGTAGGCGGCCCTCGGCGACGCCCCGGTCACGGCGTCGGGGCGGACGAGGTGCTGGTCGGGGCGGTGCCGAGGTTCGCGGTCACCCCGCTCGGCAGGGTGCCGAGGTTGCCGGTCGGTCCCGACACGCCGCTCGGCACCGTGACCGGCGGCAGGCTGGTCGGCGGCGTGGTCGTCTGCGGGTCGCGGGGACGGATGACGGCGATGATCGCCGCCGTACCGACCACCACGGCGAGGCCGACGGCCACGGCGATGCGGCGGGCCCGCCGCTCGGCGGGTGCAGGGGGACGCGGGGTGCGGGTGCGGCTCATCGGTCCAGGATCCTACCGATGACGATGGAGCTCTCGTAGAAGATCCACATCGGCACCGCCATGAAGAAGAGCGAGTACGGGTCCTGGCTGGGGGTGATCACCCCGGCGAAGAGGGTGATGAGCACGATGGCCCACCGGCGCCAGCGGCGGAGCTGCTCGGTGGTGAGCACCCGGGCCAGCAGCAGGAACACGAGGAGCACGGGGAACTCGAAGGCCACCCCGAAGGCCACGATCATGAGCGCGACCAGCGACAGGTAGGAGTTGCCGGTGAGCAGCGGTTGGAGGTCCGCCCCACCCACCCCGAGCAGGAAGGACAGGGCCGGCTTGAGCGTCAGGAACGCGACGAACCCACCGCAGACGAAGAGGACGATCGCCGAGAGGATGAACGGCACCGCGTAGCGCCGCTCCCGCGGGTTGAGCCCGGGGGTCACGAAGCGCCAGAGCTGGAACAACCAGACCGGCATGGCCACGACCACCCCTCCGTAGGTCGCGATCTTGAGCCGGAGGAGGAACGCATCGGCCGGACCCGTGAAGATGAGGGTCGTCACCTGGTTGCGGTCGAGCGCTTCGGCGTAGAAGCGGGTGAGGAACGAGATGATCTGCGGGGTCAGGGCGAAGCAGACCACCGCGCCGAGCGCCACCGCCGCCAGGCTCACGAAGATGCGCCGCCGCAGTTCGGCGAGGTGCTCGATCACCGTCATGCGGCCCTCGGCCGACGCAGCCCGACGGACTCGGCGGGTCGCACGGTGCGCAGCGATCCGCGCGCGCAACCCCATCACGGGCTCGCCGGCGGACGGAACCGGCTCGGAGCACGGCCGACCTCGGGAACGTTCGGGGCCGGGGCGGGCGCGGGCGCCGGGGGTCGGTACCGCGAGGGCGCCGTGCCGGCGTCGGGACTCGCGGCCGACGCCTCGGGCTCCGCCGGGGCCGACGGGGGTACCACGGCCTCATCCGCGTGCGGCGAGGGTGCCGGGTCGTCCGCGTGGAGCACGGAGTCGAGCTCGTCGCGGATCTGGTCCTGGATCCGGCGGACCTGTCGGAGCCCTCGCCCGACCTGCCGACCCACCTCGGGCATCCGGTGCGGTCCGAACACGAGGAGCGCGACGAGGACGACGACGACGATCTCGAGCGGTCCGAGTTGGGGGATCATGGGGCCTCGCCGACCTGCGGAGCGGCGCGTCGGACGCGCCGGAGGCCGGGATCCTACCGTTCGGTCGGTTCGCTCCCCCGGCCGGCGTCGAGGCGGGTCCCGGTCGTGTGCGCCTCGGCCCGCAGGGCCAGCACCTCAGGATCGAGCGCGGCCCGGAAGGCCGTGAACGCGTCGACCGTCGGTCCGACCTCGGCCCGGGCTCGGCGCAGCGCGGCCGCGAGGGCGAGCGTGCCGACGACCACCACGGTCGCGAGGAGGATGAGCAGGCCGGGCATGGCAGCCGACCGTACTGCGGTCAGGCCGAGGGCGCCCGGCGGACCATCTCCTCGAGGTCCGCGAACCAGGTCTCGGAGTCGAGCAGCTCGTGGAAGGTGAGGAGGTCGTCGGCCGAGATCGCCGGACCCGAGAAGTGCGGCTCGAGGAGCTCGGCGGGCGTGCGCCAGACCTGCTGCTCGACCCCGCTCTGCACGAGCAGGTCGACGATGCGACGGCTCGCATCCTTGACCACCGTGACGGTGCAGCTCGGGCAGCGGAACGCGTACGAACCCGCCTCGTCCTCGGCGTTGATGCGAACGGTCACGTCGGCCACCTTCAGCTGCACATCGCCGCAGTCGGGGCAGTTGGCTCGGATCGTCGTCATGGTGGATCTCCCATCCCTCTGGTCGAACGGGAGGGTCATCGGCCCCCCACGGTCCCGACTTGAGCGCGAGTCGCGGGCTGGTTCGGGATCCCGATCCGGGCCCTCCGGCCCAGCCCTCCCTGCCCGGGGCCCCGGTCCGCGCGAGCATCCCGAGGTGCCGCCGATCACCTTCGCCCACCGGGGGGCCCGCACCCTCGAGCCCGAGAACACGCTGGCTGCCTTCCGGCGGGCGCTCGCCGACGGGGCGGGCGGGCTGGAGAGCGATGCCTGGCTGGCCGCCGACGGTGAGGTCGTGCTCATCCACGACCCGGTGGCCCGCCGAGGGCTGCTGCGGGCCCGGGTGGCCCGCAGCACCGCCGAGGAGCTCCGACGCTTCGGGGTGCCCCGTCTCGCCGACCTGTACGCGGAGTGCGGAGCGGGCTTCGACCTGTCGATCGACGTGAAGGATCGGGCTGCCGCCCGTCCGATGGTCGAGATCGCCCGGGACGCGGGAGCGCCCGAGCGGCTCTGGCTCTGCTCATCCTCCCGCGAGTTCCTCGGCGAGCTGCGGGCCGAGGCCCCCGACGTGCGGCTCGTGCACTCCCCCGGTCGGGCGAAGGTGGCCCCGGCGACCTTCGAGCGGTTGGCCTCCGATCTCGCGGCGGCCGGGCTCGACGCGCTCAACCTCCACCACACCGACTGGACGGCCGGCGTCGTCTCGCTGCTCCACCGGTTCGACCTCCGCGCCTTCGCCTGGGACGTGCAGGAGATGCGGCACCTGCGCGGCGTGCTCGCGATGGGGATCGACGGGATCTACTGCGACCGAGTCGACCGGATGCTCGCCGCGGTCGGCGAGTGGGGCGGCACCGCGCGCTGACCGACGGTCAGAGTCGCCTGATGCGGTTGAGCGGCCAGATCCGGACGAACACCCGCCCGATCATCGTGCTGCGGTCGATCGGACCGAAGTAGGTCGAGTCCTTCGAGAACTGCCGGTTGTCCCCGAGCATGAAGTACTCGTGGGGCGGGATCTTCACCGGGGCGAAGGTCCGCGAGCGGGTGCCCGGTGGCAGGAACGGCTCGTTGATGAGGCGACCGTCGATGTAGATGTTGCCGTCGCGACCTTCGATGGTCTCGCCCGGCAGCCCGACCACCCGCTTCACGAGGTCCTTGATGTCGGCGGTCTCCGTGCCCTCCGGTGCGGTGAAGACGACGATGTCGAAACGCCGCGGGTCGTGGAGCCGGTAGCTCAACTTGTTCACGAGCACGCGGTCGCCGACCTCGAGGGTGGGCACCATTGACTCGGACGGGATGTAGAAGGCCTGGAAGAGGAAGGTCTTCACCACGACGGCGACGAGCACCGCGCAGGCGACGAGCACCACCCACTCCACCACGGTGCGGACGGGCGATCCGCGGGTCGCCTCGGGTTCGCCGGAGGGCAGGTGGTGATCGGTCGTCGATTCCGTCTCGTCGGTCACCGGGTGCGCTCCACGGGCACAGCCTCGCACACCGGCGGTGCGCCGCGGGCGCGACTAGCGGTAGCGCTCGAGGAGGCGCGCCGCGGTGCGCGGGCCGAGGTCCTGCCACTCCGTCGGCTCGAGGACGTGGGTGCCCGGTCCGAGCACCACGAGCAGTCGTTCGAGCCAGCGTTCGTGGTTCACGGGGAGTGAGAACCGGGGTGGACCCTCGCCGTCGACCCGTGTGACCTGCGGCAGCGCTTCGAGTGTGCGCGTCGCGGTCTCGGGCACCTCGAGGACGACCGTGACCGCGTCATCCGTCGGCGTGTAGAGGTCGAGGACCCCGGAGGGCGCGGCGGGCGTGAACCGGAGGTCCGTCGTGGTGGCCTCACGGATCCGGTCCACCCGGAACAGTCGGGTGGCCTGCCGGAGGTGACACCAGGCCTCCGTGTACCAGTTGCCGAGTGCGAAGAACGGGGGCGACGGGTCGATGCGGCGCTGGTTGCGCTCGGCGCGACCGGAGGTCCAGTACTCGATCTCGAGCGTCACGCCCCGGGCCGCGGCATCCCGCACCACCGTGAGGTTGGCCGGCTCCCCGAGGTCCACCGGGACCTCGAGCCCCGTTGCGCCGATCGCATCGCGGACCTTGTCGAGCGCCCGGGCCAGGGGGCCGTCGGACTCGACCCCGGGGACCGCGAGCAGCGCAGTGCCGGCGGCCAGCACCGCGAAGCCCTCATCCACGGTGAGTCGGACCGGTCGTTCGAACACCGGGGTGAGGAACAGGTCGACCGTCTCGCCCTCGTCGTCGAGGCTCAGGTAGTCGCCCGGCGTGTACGGCGGGGTGCCGACCATGAGGATGAGCGCGAGGTCCCGATCGAGCTGGGCCCGGGTGATCCCGAACCGCTCGCAGACCTCGTCCTTGGCCACCCCACGGTGTGCAGCGAGCCACGGCACGAGTGCGAGCACGCGGCGCACCTGCTCGGGCGCACTCACCGGGGCGCGTCCTGTCCGGCCATGGCCGTGAGCCACTCGACGACCGCAGCACGGGCGGCCGGAGGCGCGATCACCTCGGCGTCGTCGAGCATCCCGAGCACCACGCTGCGCAGACCCGCGAGGTTGCGCACCTCGATGTCGAGGTCGATGCGCCCATCGGGTGCGGGGCGGGTGGCCGTGCCGGCGTCGAGCCGGTGCAGCAGCGCATCGCTGTGGGCCGCCTCCACGCGCACGGTCACCGTGATCGGGGTCTCGTCGCCGAAGTCCCACGGCTGTTCGCCCAGGTGGTCCTCGGCCCGGAACCCGTCGGGCACCCGGTACGCGTCGCCAGGTCCGACGAGCGAGACCTCGGACATGCGGTCGGCCCGGAAGGTCCGGATCGCTCCGGAGTCGGCTTCCTCCCCCACCACGTACCAGGCCCCGAACCGCGAGGTGATCCCGAAGGTCGCCACCGAGCGAGGTCGGCCGGAGTACGTGAAGCCGATGCGTCGACGATCCCGCAGCCCCTCGAACGGCAGGGTGAGGTCCGCGCCCATCGGGATCGCGAGCAGGGGTCCGACGTTCGGCGCGGCCTCGCCCCCGAGCTTCCGCAGCCCGGTCGCCGCGGTGGGACGATCGAGCGCGACTGCGCTCACTGCGACGTTGAGCGCAGCCCGTTCATCCTCATCGAGGTCGAGGCGGAGGTAGAGATCCTCCGGACGCACCCGGTAGCGAGGGCGATCGCCGTCCGGCGTCTGCACGATCTCGACACCCATGGCGCGCAGGGTCTTCTTGTCCCGTTCAAACGCGCGGCGCAGGGATTCGCCGGTCGCGGTGTACCCGAGCGACGGTTCGGCCGCGATCTCCTCGAGCGTCACGCCGCGCCGCGAGTCGACGAGCATCGCGAGGAGGTTGAGGAGGCGTTCGCTCCGTGACGGCTCGTCCTGCACGGTCGCGAACCTACCGGTTCGTGGTGAGCCCGGCCGCGTGCGCCCCGGCCGCCGCGGCGGCGAGGAACAGCACCGGGTCCTCAGCCGCCGGTCGGCCCATCGAGGTCACGTGGAGGCCGTGGGCCGCGAACGCGCCGAGGACATCCGGAGCCGGCCCGGACACCACGTCGTGCCGATCGGTGACGCCACCCGCGTCGAGGTCCACCCGGATCCGGCGTTCCTCGTCGCCGCCGACCGCCGGGACCACGACCTGGCTGCGGGAACCCACGAGCCGACTCAGCGTGGTGAGCGCGTGGTGCGAGACGCCGTGGTGACGCTCGCGCGGGTCGGCGAACGAGGTGCGCAGCGCGACGATCGGAACGCCGCCGAGGTGCGCAGCCGTGTCGAGCCAGACCGCGGCCTCCGTGCCGGTGTGTCCGAACCGGGTGCCGGTGCCCACGATCCCGGGTCCCATCGCGACGACGACGACGTCGGCCCGTCCGGCCACCCGAGCCGCGAGCAGCGCAGCGGCCGGTCCGACCGCTTCGAGATCGCCCCCGAACGCGTGGCCCGACGTGACCGTCAGGTCGATGAGGTTGCGCTCCCGCAACGCGGCGACGAGGTCGGACAGTGCGAGGGGCAGCGCGGCCCCGTCGGTCATCACGTAGGCGATGCGGGCGTCCGGCCGGACGCTGCGCACCCCGAGGACTGCGGCCGGCAGCTGCGAGTGGAGCGGCACGTGGACCACGGGCACGCCGCCGAGGTCGTCGGCATCGGCGAGATCGGGGTGGTGCTCCTCGGCGCTGCCGGTGTCGACCTGGGCGCTCGTGTACCGGAGCTTGAGGATGTGCCCCGGACCGGGCTCGGAGAACTCGGTCCGGTCGAGCGACCAGTGCACCACGTGCCAACCGCCCGTGCCGAGGCCGAGGTCGACGGCGGTCGTGTTGACCACCACTCGCTCGCCCACCTCGACCGCCCCGGTCAACTCGGTGAGCACGTACGCCCGTTCCGGTCCTGAACCCAGGTCCACCTCGACCCGCTGCAGGCCCGCCCGGGCTTCGAGGATGCGCAGCACCGGTCCGCTGCGGAACGTGGGCATCAGAGCGAGGCGATGAGCCGCTCGACGCGGTCGTCGCGAGCCTTGAACGGGTCCTTGCAGAGCACCGTGCGTTGGGCCTGGTCGTTGAGCTTCAGGTGCACCCAGTCGACGGTGTAATCGCGCTTGCGTGCCTTGGCCTGCTTGATGAACGCGCCGCGCAGGCGCGCCCGCGTCGTCTGCGGCGGCTCCGCGGTGGCGAGTTCGATCGCCTCGTCGTCGACCACCCGTTCGACCTGACCCCGCCGTTCCATGAGGTAGTAGGCGCTGCGGCGTCGGGTGACGTCGTGGTACGAGAGGTCGAGTAGCGCCACCCGGGGACTGGTGAGCGGGAGGTCGTGGCGGGCCCGGTAGTTCTCGAGCAGGTGGTGCTTGATGACCCAGTCCACCTCGCGGTCGAGCTTGAGCGGGTCGGCTTCGAGGTGGGTCATGCAGTGCTCCCACATCTCGAGGGCCCGTTGCTCCCTCGGGTCCAGCTCGTGGCGGGACGCGAACCGCAGGGCGCGTTCGAGGTACTCGGCCTGCATCTCCACGGCCGACAGTTCCCGTCCGTTGGCCAGGCGCACCCGGCGCCGGCAGGTCATGTCGTGGCTGATCTCCCGGATCGCCCGTATCGGGTTCTCGAGCGTGAGGTCGCGCCACGGCGCACCCTCCTCCTCGAGCATCCGCAGGACGATCGAACACGCACCGGTCTTGAGGAACGTGGAGTACTCGCTCATGTTCGAGTCACCCACGATCACGTGGAGCCGTCGGTACCGCTCGGCATCCGCGTGCGGTTCGTCGCGGGTGTTGATGATCGGGCGGGATCGGGTGGTGGCGCTCGACACCCCCTCCCAGACGTGCTCGGCCCGTTGGCTGATGCAGTACATCGCGCCGCGGGCGGTCTGGAGCACCTTCCCCGCGCCCGCGTACACCTGCCGGGACACGAGGAACGGGATGAGCACGTCGGTGAACCGTGAGAACTCGCCGTCCCGTTCGACCAGGTAGTTCTCGTGACAGCCGTAGGAGTTGCCGGCGGAGTCCGTGTTGTTCTTGAACAGGTAGACGTCGCCCCGGATGCCCTCCTCGTGGAGCCGGGCCTCCGCGCTCTCCACCAGACTCTCGAGGATGCGCTCTCCCGCCTTGTCGTGCACCACGAGGTCGGCGAGCGAGTCGCACTCGGGCGTGGCGTACTCGGGGTGGCTCCCCACGTCGAGGTAGAGCCGTGCGCCGTTCTCGAGGAAGACGTTGCTCGAGCGGCCCCACGACACGACCCGCCGGAACAGGTACCGGGCCACCTCGTCCGGGCTGAGCCGGCGCTGGCCGCGCAGGGTGCAGGTCACTCCGTACTCGTTCTCGAGTCCGTAGATGCGGCGCTGCACGTCGGCGAGCGTACCGGTCGCCGGGTGCCGAGGCGGGCCAGCGCTTCAGCCGGCGAGGAGGTCGCGCAGTTCGTCGCCCTTGATGCGACGGAACGCTCGACGGGCCCGCCCCCGCTCGAGTGCCGCGACCTCGAGCGCGTCGGCGGTGAGCGGCGTGTCCTCCTCGGCGAGCACCGCGGCGCCGAGGCGAACGGCCGCTCCGAGGTCGAGGTCGGTGGAGTACCGGGTCTCGAGGGCCTCGCCGATGCGTTCCGCGTCGCCGCCGAGCACGGTGTACCCGGACTCGTCCATGAGCGTGCCGTCGTAGAGGATGTGGAAGAGCTCGTTCGGGTCCTCCGGCGTGGCGCCGACCTGGGCGACGAGGATCTCGACCTCGTACGGCTTCATCTCGTGGGTGAACACCTGGCCGAGCGTCTGGGCGTACGCGTTGGCGAGCGAGTTCGCCGAGACGTCCTCGCGCGAGTACTGGAAGCCCTTCATGTCGGCGAGTCGCACCCCACCGATCTTCAGCGACTGGAACTCGTTGTACTTCCCGACCCCGGCGAAGGCGATGCGGTCGTACACCTCGGAGATCTTGAACAGGGTGCGGCTCGGGTTCTCGGCGACGATGACGATGCCCTCACGGCACTCGAGCGCGACGAGGCTGCGGCCCCGGGCGATGCCCTTGCGCGCGTAGTCGGCCCGGTCCTTCATGACCTGCTCGGGCGAGACGTAGAAGGGCATGCTCACGCGGCACCACCTCGCTCCGGTCCGTCGAGCAGGGCCTGGGATCGCTCGGCCACCTCCGCCTCGGGCACCGTGCGGTAGCCCTCGGCGTCGATCGTCGCGATGAGCGGGAAGATCCCCCGCACGAGGTCGGGTCCGCCGGTCGCGGTGTCCTCGTCGGCCGCCGCGAAGAGCGATCGGATCGCGATGTCCACCGCGGTCTCGGGGTCGAGGTCCTCCCGCCAGGCCGACTTGATCCAGTTGCGCGCGTGCACTGATCCGGAACCGTTCGCGGCGAAGTCCGACTCCTCGTACTTCCCGCCGACCGCGTCGTAGGAGAACACACGGCCCCGCTCACGCCGGAGGTCGTAGCCGGCGAAGAGCGGAACCACGACGAGACCCTGCATGGCCGCGGGCAGGTTCGCTCGGACCATCTGGGCCAGCTGGTTCGCCTTCCCTTCGAGCGAGAGCGCTTCGCCCTCGACCTTCTCGTAGTGCTCGAGCTGGACCTGGAACAGGCGCACCATCTCGACGGCGAGTCCGGCCGTGCCGGCGATCGCGACCCCGGAGTGGTCGTCGGCCGGGAACACCTTCTCGATGCGGCGGTTCGCGATGGCGTGCCCCTGGGTCGCGCGACGGTCCCCCGCCATGATGACGCCGGCCGCGCAGCGGATGGCCACGACGGTGGTGCCGCGGGTGATCTCGAACGGTGGGTTGGATCCCGCGAGTTCCGGCATCGGCAGGGCGTCGGGTGCGACCCGCCGCAGGAGGTCCACGAAGGACGGTCCGGGGTCGGTCCCCGCGGGGAAGATCGGGAGGATCGGGGATTCGCTCATGGGTCGGCGCCCGCGGGCTACTCCCCTCCCTTCTGGACGTAGGACTTCACGAATTCCTCCGCGTTGTCCTCGAGGACCGAGTCGATCTCGTCGAGGAGGTCGTCGAGTTCCTCCTTGATGCGTTCGCCCTGCTTCGTCGGCGCGTCGACGTCCGCGACCTCCTGCTCCCGGTCCTTCGGGGCGGTACGGCGCATCTGCTCGCGTTCGGACATGGGGCCTCCTCCTCGGGGTGCCATCGATCCTACGGGTTCGGCGCGGCCAATCGCTCCACGAGATCGAGCGGGGTGTCACAGGCCTCGAGGAGCGCGCCCACGTGGGCCCGGGTCCCCTTGAGGGGGTCCATCATCGGGATGCGCCGGAGAGGGTCCACGCCGACGTCGAGCACCACGCTGTCCCAGTTCGCGGCGACCACCGCCTGGGGCCAGCGGGCGAGGCAGGTACCGCGGAACCACGCTCGGGTCTCCGCCGGCGGCTCCTCGATCGCCGCGTCCACCTCGTGATCGTCCAGCACGCGTTCGACGGTCCCCGCCCGAACCAGCCGCTCGTACAGCGACCGCTCGGGACGCACGTCGTGGTACTGCAGGTCCACGAGCGCGAGCTTCGGATCCGACCAGGCCAGACCGTCGCGGGCCCGGAAGCCTTCGAGCACCCGGCGCTTGGTCACCCAGTCGAGCACCCCGTCGAGTTCGTCCGGATCGCGCTCGAGCGCGCCGAGCACCCGCTCCCAGCGGTCCAGCACGTCGTAGCCGACCGTCTCGCCGCCACAGTGCTCGAGGCCGGAGCGAGCCGCGTAGGCCCGGGCGCAGCGTAGGAACTCCCACTGCACCTCGAGCGCGGTGGCGGTGCCCCCGGCGCGGAGTTCGAGGGGGACGCGACCGGTGAGATCGCGGGAGACGGTCCGCACCGCGGTGACCGGGCCGACCACCGACAGGTCGCGGTCGATCGCCCCGTCCTCCACCATCGCGAGGACGATCGCCGTGGTCCCCACCTTGAGCAGCGTCGCCACCTCGCAGAGGTTCGCGTCGCCGACGATCACGTGGAGCCGGCGGTACTCGGCCGGCAGTGCGTGGGGTTCGTCGCGGGTGTTCACGAGGGGCCGCTTCAGCGTGGTCTCGAGGCCCACCTCCTCCTCGAAGAAGTCGGCCCGGGCGCTGATCTGGAAGTCGACCGCATCCCGTTCGTGCTCCGCGCCGACCTTCCCGGCCCCGCAGAAGATCTGGCGCGTGACGAACCACGGGAGCATGGTCCGCACGAGGTCGCCGAACGGGGTGGCGCGGTCCACCAGGTAGTTCTCGTGGCACCCGTAGGAGTTGGACTTGCCGTCCGAGTTGTTCTTGTAGACCACGATCTCCTCGCCCGGATCGAGGGTCCGACGGGCGAGTCGCATGGATTCGGCGAGGATGCGCTCCCCCGCCTTGTCGGCGAGCAGCGCACCTCGCGCATCGATGCACTCGGGGGTCGAGTACTCAGGGTGCGCGTGGTCCACGTAGTACCGGGCGCCATTGGTCAGCACCGCGTTCACGAGGTGGGTCTCCACCTCGGGGGGGTTCGACGGATCCCGCTGGAACCCGCGGGCATCGCGGGCCGGGGTCTCGTCCTCGAAGTCCCACCCGATGCGCCGGTCGGCCACGTAGGCGTTGATGAGGACCGAGGACGCCACGACCGGGTTCGCGTCCCGGCCGCCGCGGCGGGAGATGCCGTACTCGGTCTCGATACCGCAGACCTTCGGGACCGCCACGCCGCCGAGCCTACCGCTGCCCGGGTGCGGGCGGTCCGGGGTTCAGAGGTACTGACCGGTCGCGACGCGTTCGATCTGCCGACCGCCCGCCGCGTCGCCGTCGCCGTCCTTGGCCAGCACGGTACGCACGTAGACGATGCGTTCACCCTTCTTGCCCGAGATCTTCGCCCAGTCGTCGGGGTTCGTGGTGTTCGGGAGGTCCTCGTGCTCGTGGAACTCCTGGCGGATCGAGTCGAGCAGGTCCTGGGTGCCGATGCCCGCGGTGCCGCCCTCGATGCGTCGCTTGATCGAGAGCTTCTTGGCGCGGCGCACGATGTTCTCGATCATGGCGCCCGACGCGAAGTCCTTGAAGTAGAGGATCTCCTTGTCGCCGTTCTGGTAGGTGACCTCGAGGAACCGGTTCGAGTCGTCGACCGCGTACATGGCCGCGACGGCCCGCTGGATCATGGTGGACACGGCGGCCTCGGCATCGCCGCCCGCTGATCCCAGCTCGTCCTGCGAGAGCGGGAGGTCGGGTTCGAGGTACTGCCGGAAGATCTGCGCCGCGCTCGTCTCGTCCGGACGCTCGATCTTGATCTTCACGTCGAGTCGGCCCGGGCGGAGGATGGCCGGGTCGATGAGGTCCTCGCGGTTCGAGGCGCCGATGACGATCACGTTCCGCAGGCTCTCGACCCCGTCGATCTCCGCGAGCAGCTGGGGCACGATCGTCGACTCGATGTCCGAGGAGATTCCGGTGCCGCGGGTGCGGAACAGCGAGTCCATCTCGTCGAAGAAGACGATGACGGGCACCCCCTCCTCCGACTTCTCCCGGGCCCGTTCGAAGATGAGCCGGATCTGTCGCTCCGTCTCCCCCACGTACTTGTTGAGGAGCTCGGGGCCCTTGACGTTGAGGAAGTACGAGCGGGTCGTGGCGTCGCCGGTCTTCTCGGCGACCCGCTTGGCCAGAGAGTTCGCGACCGCCTTGGCGATGAGGGTCTTCCCGCAGCCCGGCGGCCCGTAGAGCAGGATGCCCTTCGGCGGTTGGAGCCGGTGCTCGGCGAAGAGGTCCGCGTGGAGGTAGGGCAACTCGACCGCGTCCTGGATGAGCTCGATCTGCTCGTCGAGGCCACCGACGTCGGCGTACGTGACGTCGGGGACCTCCTCGAGGACGAGCTCCTCGACCTCGGGCCGAGGGATGCGCTCGATGAGCAGTCCGGAGCGGCCCTCCATGAGCAGGTGTTCCCCCGCTCGGAGCCGCACGCCGATGAGGTCCTCCCCCAGTTCGCAGACCCGCTCCTCGTCGGCCCGTCCGACGATGAGCGCCCGACGCCGATCAGCCAGGACCTCCTTGAGGATCACGACCTCGCCCTGGCTCTCGGGGCCGCGGGCGAGCACCACGCTCAGCGACTCGTTCAGCACGATCTCCTGGCCGCGCCGCAGTGACGTCACGTCGACCTCGGGGTGGATGGCCACCCGCATCTTGCGGCCCGCGCTGAAGACGTCGACGGTGCCGTCGTCGTTGCGCCCGAGGAAGGTGCCGTACGCGGAGGGCGGCTGGGTGAGCTTCTCGACCTCCTCGCGGAGGGCTGCGATGTGCTCGCGGGCCTCCCGCAGGGTCGCGGAGAGCCGCTCGTTGTGGGCGACCGCCTGGGTCAGCTGCCCCTTCGTCTCGAGCAGCCGCTCCTCGAGGGTCCGGATCCGTTTCGGCGCGTCCTGGAGCCGGCGGTGGAGGACGGCGATCTCGTCCTCGAGGACCTTGATCGAGGCCTGGAGCTCCTCGACCTTGGACGCGTACTCATCGAGGCGCCGCTCGTGCTCACTCGCCACGGTCCACCTCCTCGTGCTCGGCCCCATCGCTCCCGGCCCGACACCCGGCCCGGGGGTCGTGGTCACCCTACCCACCACAGGTCGCGTCGATGCCGGATACCCGCCGCGCGCGCGGGTACGCTGCGGCGCCGGCCCCGCCCCCCGGGGACGAACCGGGCGGTTCCGGTTCCCGGTGGACACCGACCGGCCCGGCCACCTGGCCCGACCGGTCGGGCCCGAACATCCAGACGTGCCCCCGGATCCGAACGATCCCGGGGTTCGGACCGCCACCGTGGCGGCCACCAACGAGGAGTGACCCATGAAGGTGTGGATCGACCAGGACCTGTGCACCGGCGACGGCCTCTGCGAGGAGATCGCTCCCGCGGTGTTCACGCTCCTCGACGACGGGCTCGCCTACGTCAAGGAGGGCGACAAGATCTTCAACAGCCCGGGCGGCGCCGAGGGTCTGGCCAACATCCCCGACGGCATGCTCGACGCTGTCGTGGAGTCGGCTGAGGAGTGCCCCGGGGAGTGCATCTTCATCGAGGAGTGACCGCTCCGCAGTCCGAGATCGACGTGGTGGAGGGCCCGGTGGGGCCCTCCACCCGCGTACGGCCCCGGGTCGGGTTCCGTCGGGTGGCTGGTAGGCTCCCGGTCCGACGATCGCGCAGCCGACGCCCCGAAGCGTCCCGATGGAGTGGAGGTGAGGCCCATGTGCTCCGGCGAACCCCCGAGTAGCCATCGCCGCGCCCCCTCCGTCCCCGCCTGACGTCACGTCGTCCGGCGGCTGACGGGGCGCGGTGGCACCAACCGTCGTCCCTGCACCGCCGCGCTGCGGCCGTGCCGCCCCGGGAGCCCCACCATGGCTCGACGCCCCGCGTTCCCCGCGCCCGCCGCGCTCCGGCGCCGGCGTGAGCGCCGCACCCAACGGATCCTCGCCAACCGGTCGGTCGCCGACGCCCTCACGTCGGTGGCCGGCCTCGTCGGCCGCCCCGTCACCACCCTCGCGGACGCCGAGGTCGGTCGGATCGCCGACGTCGTCGTGCGGTGGCACGGCGAGGCGTACCCCCCGGTGACAGGGCTCGTCGTGCGCGTCGCCCGTCGTCGGGCCTACGTGCCGATCTCGCAGGTCGAGTCCCTGGGATCCCACGGGGCGCGGCTGCGCACGGCCCGGCTCGATCTGCGCGACTTCCACCGTCGTGCCGACGAGGTGTCGCTGAATGCAGACGTCGTCGATCACCAGCTCGTCGACATCGACGGTGTGCGGGTGGTGCGGGCGTCCGATCTCTACCTCGCGTCGGTGAACGACGAGGTCCGCCTGGTCGGTGTCGACGTGGGGTTCGTGACCCTGCTGCGTCGACTCGGTCCTGCGAACCGCCGCACCCGGCCGACGCCGGACCGGGTCATCGACTGGGCTGCGGTGCAGCCGTTCGGGGCGACGAGCGGTCCATCCGGGGCGATGCGCCTCGCCACCCCGAACCAGGCGTTGCGTCGACTCCGGCCCGCCGATCTCGCCGACCTCCTCGAGGATCTCGGCCGGGACGAGCGGCAGGAGCTCATCCGGGCGCTCGACCCCGAAGCGGCCGCCGACGCGCTCGAGGAGATGGAACCCGACGAGCTGCGCGAGCTGCTCCGCGAGCTGACGCCGGATGAGGCGGCCGCGCTCATCGTCGAGATGGAGCCGGACGAGGCGGTCGACGCGCTGCGCGAGTTCGACGACCCCGAGGTGGAGGTCCTGCTCGCCTCGATGCCCCGCGACGTGGCCCTGCGCCTCGCCCAGATGCTCGGCTACGACGAGGAATCCGCAGGCGGCGTGATGACGACGAACCTCATCCTGGTGCGTGCGGACCAGACGGTCGCCGAGGTCCGACGCATCCTCCGATCCGAGGCGGAGCACCAGGCTGATGTCGACGCAGTCATCGTCGTCGACGAGGAGGGGTGCCTCGTGCACGACCTCGGGTTGTTCGAGCTCCTCGTCGCGGCGGGCGAGGACCTCGCCGGCAGCCTGACGAACGGACCCGAGCCGGTCACGGTGGCGCCGGACGCACCGCTGGCCGAGGTCGTCGAACGGTTCATCGAATCCCGAGGCTCCTCGGTCGTGGTGGTGGACGACGAGGACCATCCGATCGGGCGCATCCTCGCCGACGACCTCGTCGACGCCCTCGTCCCCGAGCGCGGGAAGCTGCGGTTCCCGCGCTTCCTCGTCGGATGAGCACCGTGGCCCCCGGGTCCGACCGGCGCCGGCTCGGACGGTGGGTGCGGCCGACGGCGATCCTTGCGATCCTCGGTCCGGGGCTCATCGCCGCGAACGCCGGGAACGACTCGGGCGGCATCGCCACCTACTCGTCGGCGGGCGCGCAGTTCGCCTACAAGCCGCTGTTCCTGGCCGTGCTCATCACCCTCATGCTCGTGGTGGTCCAGGAGATGGCCGCGCGGGTCGGCGTGTTCGGCGGCGAGGGGATCATGTCGCTCGTCCGCGAGCAGTTCTCGCTCCGAGTCGGTGCGTTCGCGGTGGTCTGCCTCCTCGTGGCCAACCTCGGGTTGGTCGTCTCGGAGTTCGCGGGCATCGGCGCGGCGCTCGAGCTGTTCGGGGTGAGCCGGTACGTCGCGGTCCCGGTCGCCGCGGTCGTGCTCATCGCGGTTGTCGTCTTCGGGTCCTACCGGTGGGCGGAGCGCATCTTCCTCACGCTCGCACTCGGATTCCTCGCGTACCCGATCGCCATGGTGCTGGCCCACCCGGACTGGGGCACGGTGGTATCGAACGCGCTCATCCCCCACTTCGTCGGGAGCCGGGCGTTCCTGCTCATGGCCGTTGCGCTCGTGGGCACGACCATCACGCCGTACATGCAGCTGTACCAGGCCGCGGCGGTGGCTGACGCCGGTGCATCGCCGGATGAGTACCGACGGGTGCGCACCGATGCGGTGGTCGGGGCCGTGGTCGCCGGGCTCATCTTCATCTGCATCCTCATCGCCACGGCCGCCACCATCGGCGGGTCGGGTCCGCTCACCTCGGCGGCCGAAGCGGCCAAGGCACTCGAACCTGCGGTGGGGTCGAGCGCACAGACCCTGTTCGGCATCGGCCTGCTCGGCGCGTCGGCGCTCGCCGCCGCCGTGGTGCCGCTGTCCACGGCCTACGGGCTCGCTGAGGCGGTCGGCGCGGAGCGATCGGTGTCACGGCGGTTCTCGGAGGCGCCGCTCTTCCTCGGCCTGTTCGCTGCGCAGGTCGTGCTCGGTGCATCGGTCGCCCTGATCCCGGTGAACCTCATCAGCCTGCTCATCGGGATGCAGGTGCTCAACGGGCTCGTGACCCCGGTGATCCTCGGTTTCCTCTACGTGCTCTCGAACCGCCGGGCGGTCGTGGGCGACGCGGTGAGCTCGACCCGCAACCGCGTGCTCGCGCTCGGGTGCGTGGCGATCGTGTCGATGCTCGCGCTCGTGGTGGTCGTCACGACGGTCGCCGGGTGGTTCGGCGCCTGACTGAGCCGGCGGATCAGCGGGTCACGCACGCGCCAGTGCTGACGGGCTGGGTGCCCGCACCCGCCACGAGCTCGCGGTACTCGGAGGGCTCGAGCGCGTAGGCCGTGCGAGGCGCGTCGGGATCGATCGCGAACGCCAGCCCGACCACGCGTCCCTGCGCATCGACGAGCGGGGACCCGGAATCCCCGGGCTCGAGTTCGGCGGCGAGCACGAGGACCGCCCGGCGGGTGCGGCCCCGGCCGAGGATGTCGGTGCCGCGGGCGCGGATGCGCTCGGCGATACGGGTAGGCGCGACTCGCACCGGCCCGCCACCGGGGTGCCCGATGGTGGCCACGATCCGTCCGATGTCGGTCGTCCCCTGGGGCAACGCCGGCAGCCCGAGCCCAGGAACCCGCAGCACGGCCGCGTCCGCCCGGCCGTCGAACGCGACGACCCGGGCCGGCACCGCCGACCCGTCGGGGCGCACGACCGCAGTCGACCGCTCCCCGGCCACGACGTGCGCGTTCGTGAGCACGAGGTCACGGCCGATCACCACGCCGCTCCCGTCCTGCAGGGTGGCGCACGCCCGGCCCTCGATCCGTACGCTCGAGCGCAGCGCGCGCGCCACCGCCGCAGGGTCGAGGTCGGACACCGTCGGCGGCGCGCCGACGTCCGCGCCGGGGTCGAGCGGTGCGTGCGCTCCCGGGTTCGCTGCGGCGACCCGTCGGGCCGCCTCGACGACCGCCGCCGGTGGGCCGGGTGCGAAGCGGTCGATCCCGCGCACGGTCAAGGATCCGCTCGACAGTTCGGGGGGCCACGTGCGCGCCGCCGAGACGACGGGGAGCAGCAGCCACACCCCGAGGAGCACCGCGAACGCCCCGACGGCCGAGCCGAGCGAGCGGTCGATGCGCCCCGGGTCGCGTGGCGATCCGTCGCGCCGCAGGGATCGTCGCACCGCGGCGCCGAGCAGCCCTCCCCCCGCCATGAGGCCGACGACGAGGAGCATCGGTGCGAGCACCGCCCCGCTCGACGACGAACCGGACCGATCGCTCACCGCGGGGAGCAGTGCGGTCGCGCCGATCGCGCCGAGCGCGGTTCCGCACCAGACTGCGAGGCCTCGCACGAGCCCGAGGCTCGCCCCGACCACCGCGCCGAGGAGCGCAAGCGCGAGGACGGTGACGTCGAGCGCGTTCACCCGGTCGGGCTGAGGAGGCGCGCGTGCGTGAGGAAGCCGGTGTGGGCGACCATGCGGTGGTCCGGCCGGATCGACTGCCCCTCGACGTGCCAGGTGCGGTGGAGGACCTCGAGTGTCTCCACCATGCCGAAGGGGGAGTCGGCCAGCCGTTCCCGCAGTGCGCCGACCTGGCCGATGGTCGGGAGGTACGAGAGGAGGATGCCCCCCGGACGCAGGCAGGCCGGTGCGTGCTCGACCACTCGCCACGGCTCGGGGAGGTCGAGCACGATGCGGTCCACGTCGTCGACCCCGATGCCCTCGTAGATGTCCCGCACCTCGATGTCGAGGGGCACGTCGCGTCCGAGGAAACCCTCGACGTTGCGCCGAGCTCGGTCGGCGAAGTCCTGCCGCAACTCGTAGCCGGTCACGCGGCCGGTGGGTCCGACCGCGCGCAGGAGGGTCATGGTGAGGGCGCCCGAGCCGACACCGGATTCGAGCACGTGGGCTCCGGGGAAGATGTCGGCGAGCATGAGGATCGGACCGAGGTCCTTGGGGTAGATGACCTGCGCGCCGCGCGGCATCTTGAGGATGTACTCGGACAGGGTGGGCCGCAGGGCGGTGAGCCGCGCCCCGCGGGTGGTCCGCAGCGCGGTGCCCTCGGCTTGACCGACGATCTGGGAGTGCGGCAGGACACCGGTGTGGCTGTGGAACTCACCGTCCTCGATGAGGGTGATGAGGTGTCGCCGGCGTTTCGAGTCCTCGAGCAGGACCCGGTCGCCGAACTCGAACGGTCGTGACATGGCTCAGTCCCTCCGGCCGATCGACACCGGGGTCGTGCCGGCGACCCGGTCGCGCAGCGAGCAGAAGGCGCACCGAGTCGCGGTGGTCGGCGCCCCGCACGATTCGCACCCGTTCAGGGTCTCCTGCTCGCCCTGCGCGTGGTCCCGGAAGTGCTGGTGCCCGCGGGTCAGGAACGAGTTGAGGAAGGCGGCCTTCGTCCCGGGAGAGCGGGCCTCGAGATCGTTGAGGACCTCCTTGTACCCGAGGTGCCGGTTGCCCTCGGCCAGCGGGCACTTGTCGACCTGGTACTCGATGCCGAACAACACGCAGTAGGCAGCCATCTCGCGCTCGCCGAGCTTCACCAGCGGTTTCACCTTGCGCGCGAACCCGTCGGTCTCCGGGAGCACGGGGAACTGCCGTCCGAGGTACCCCGCTTCCCAGTGGAGCACGTTGCCGAGCAGCACCGCCGCCTCGTCGTCGAGGTTGTGGCCGGTCGCGACCACGTCGTAGCCGTGCTCGCGTGCCACCGCGTTGAAGAGGTGCCGTTTCGACAACCCACACGCACCGCACGGTGAACGGCGGGTGCGGACCGCGGCGGTCGGGATGTCGTAGCCGTGGTCCTCCGGGAGCGACACGACGTGCAGCGTCAGGCCGTGCCGCTCTGCGAAGGTTCGGGTGCGTACCTCGGACTCGTCGGAGTAGTCGGCGATCCCGAGCCCCAGGTACAGCCCGTCGGCGGTGTAGCCGAGCTCTCGGAGCAGGTGCCAGAGCGCGAGCGAGTCCTTCCCGCCCGATACGGCCACGAGGATCCGATCATCGGGGGTGAACATCTCGAACTCGGCGATCGCCCGGCGAACCTGCTCCCGGCAGTGGCCCAGGAAGCAGTCCCGGCAGAACGCAGCGTTGTGTCGACGAACGTCGATGACTGCCGGAGCCTTGCAGCGGCGGCACTTCACGCGGCGCCCCCCGAGATGACCGGACGGAGCTCGACCCGATCCTCGTCGGCGAGGCGGGTATCTCGGGGTACGAGCACGTCGTTGCAGATGATGAGCACGGTCTCCGGGTTGATCTCGAGGCGTCGGAGCAGCGTGTCGGCCGTCATCGGACCCTCGACTTCGAGCTCGCGACGGGGGTTGCGGAGGATGACGACCATCGGCGCAGGCTACCGGCGCCGGGCGCGCGGATCCCGACGGGTGCCGATCAGGCGCCCCGCCGGATGCCCACGATCTCGTAGCGCGCACCCGGATCGACCCGGAACCGCAGGAGCACGCGGTTGCGGGTGCGCATGCGACGCAGCACGAACCGCACGAGGACGACCGTGAGGGTCAGCCCGTTCGCCCGTGAGTGACGGCGCAGGCCGTAGCCGACCGTCGAACGCGCGAGGCTGCGGGCGACGCTCATACCCGCCGGATCTCGACGATCGTCGCCAGGCGACGACCCCGACGCCGACCGAGCAGGAACGCCGCGGCCAACACGACGACCCCGACGACCGCCACAGTGGTGATGGCGTTGGTGCGCTGACGCTCGACGCCACCCATGACGACGTCGTTGATCTCGTCGAACTTCGCCCGAAGGTCGTCCGTGGTGATGCGCTTGGGGTCCGGGCTCACGTCGTGCTCCGTTCGCGCCGCCGGGTGGTGATGCGCCACGTCGCGTAGCCGATGGTTGCGAGCACCGCCACGACGATGAAGTACGGCGCCCACGACCAGTTGCCGTCGAACGTTCCGCCGGTCTCCTCCTGGAGGAGGCGGAGCAGCCCCACCGCGGCACAGGTCGCGCCGATCCCGATCAGCAACCAGCCGACCAGACCGAAGCCGACGTAGCCGACGAGGCCCTTGAGTTCGTCGGTCGTCTCCTGCTTGACGTAGGCGACGACGAGGTCCTTGAGTTCCTGCCCCTGCTGCGGGAGGGGTTTGGGTCGCTGGCTCACGGGGGCAGTCTCGCCGCCGCTCGAGCGGACGGGCAAACGCGCCGGCGTCAGGGCGCACCCGGTACCGGCACGAGCGTGTCCGGGTCCGGAGCGTCGGGGAACCGGGCGATGGCCGCGGCCATCGCCTCTCGTCGTGCCTTGGCCGTCGCTTCGTCCAGGGGGCCGTTGAGGAGCAGCGCGAAGCCGACCGGTCGGCGCACCGTCGTGGTGCCGACGAGCCCGGACGTGCCGTTGAGGGTTCCCGTCTTGGCGACGAGCCGACCGCGCAGCGGCGACCCGGCGAGCCGATCGGCGAGCGTGCCGCGCTCCCCCGCCACCGCCAGACCGTCGCGCAGCGCACGGAACCGGGCACGGTCGCCGAGCTGGAGCACACCGAGCAGGGTCCGGCAGCTCGCGCGGTCGTCGCGGGCCAGCCCGGAACCGTCGAGCTGCTCGAGTCCCGCCGTCGACACCCCGAGCCGTTCGAGCGCGGCCCGCGCGGCCCGCGCTCCCGACTCGCTGGTCCCCGGGCGGGTGCCCGCGGTGACCGCGAGCTCCTTGAGGAGCATCTCGGCCCCGTGGTTGTTGCTCGCCGCGAGGATCCCGCCGACGACCTCGCGTAACGGAGCCGAGGTGACGGATGCGACGGTGCGGGCGCCCGCAGGGGCCGCGCCTCGGGACACCGGACCGACGTCGACCCCGCGTGCCTCGAGCAGCGCGGCCAAGGCCTCCCCGGTCGCGATCGCAGGATCGGCGGGAGTCCCGAGGCGGTTCGCCGGATCGCGCCAGCCCGCGTCGACGGTCAGGGCGCCGACCGGGCCGACCTGGCCCGTCGCCCGGTACGAGTCGGGCCAGGACGGCGAGTACCGCACCGAGTCGTACCGGGCGTCGTCCACCCGGATGCCCTCGGGGAGCGACCGCAGCCCGGTCGCTGCGATGCGATCAGCGAGCGCTGCGAGGCGAGTCGTCGGGGATCCGCGGCGTTCCGGGTCGCCGGCGATCGCGGCCACGCCCCTCGGCGTCGCGAGCCCGGGATCCCCGCCCCCGACCAGCACGAGCGCGCGCGGGGTGCCGGACCCGGTGGCGACCGCCGCGGTGGTGAAGCGGTGCCGGGGACCGAGCAGTTCGAGCGCAGCTGCGGCCGTGACCATCTTGAGCGTGGACGCGGGCCGGAGCGCGCGGTCCGGTTCGCGGGTGGTGATCGCAACCCCGCCGTCGTCGATCGCCCAGCATCCCTCCACCCCACCGGCGAGCCGGCCGAGCTCCGCGTCGAGTCGCTGGGCGCCGACCGCTTCCGCGACCACCGCCGGGAACCGGCGGACGTCGACGATCGGCGCGGTCGGTTCCGACGCGGCACCGGCGCCGGGAGACCCACCGGTCGGGCGCAGCGCCGCGACGATCGTCAGGACACCGAGCGCGGCGAGCGCTCCGGCCGTTGCGGCCTGCCGGCGGTGGTGGGTCGCGCTCACCCGAGGCCGCGGGCCTGCCGCCACCGCACGTAGCGGTGGAGGTGCTCGAGCGCAGTGACGGCCCGGTTCGACGCGGCGTAGCAGAGGCGCCCGGTCTCGCGGACCGTGCGCGGACCTGCGTTGGACGGATCCGCGATCGCCAGTTCCGTCGCGGTGAGGACCGGCTTACCGGTGCTCGCCGACACCGCAGCCGCAGCTTCCGCGAACCGGGAATCCTGTCGGTCGTGGTACGCCACGATCCGCTCGAGCCCGTGGTCCGGGTAGAAGGGGCCCTCGCGCTCCATGCGGCCCTGGTTCGCCTGGATCCCGAGGCCGAGGTAGATCACCGCGTCGACCCCGGGATGACCGGCGACGAGTTCGAGCACCTGCGGGATCGTGTTGCGGGTCTCGCCGCCGGCGAGGTCGATCGGGTTGTTGCGGCTCCAGCGGGGCGGGAGCAGCGTGTCGATCTCCGCCCGCAGGTCGTCGGGCAGCGTCACGAGCTCGAGGCTCGATCGCGTGATGGCGTCCGCCGTCACGACGCCCCAACCGCCAGCGGTCGTGATGACCGCGACCCTCGGGCCCCGAGGGAGCGGCTGCGTGGCGAAGGTCGCGGCGGCCTCGAACGCCTCCTCCACCGTCCCGGCCCGTGTCACCCCGAACTGCCGGCACACGCCGTCGAACACGCGGTCGTCGGTGGCGAGCGCACCCGTGTGGGACGCGGCCGCGCGCTGGCCGCCCGCGGTCGCACCGCCCTTGAGTAGCACCAGGGGCTTGCGCACGGTCACCTCACGGATCCGCTCGGCGAACGCACGCCCGTCGGTGATCCCCTCCACGTAGGCGAGCGACACCGCGGTCTCGGGATCGTCCGCGTAGAAGTCGAGGAAGTCCGGTACCGAGACCGCAGCTGCGTTGCCCGCGGAGACGGCCCGGCTGATGCCGACGCCGGTCGAGCACGCGTAGTTGAGGAAGGAGGACACGAAGTTGCCGGACTGGCTGGCCACGCCGATGCGACCGGCCGGGGGGTACGGGGCGACGATCTGCGCGCAGAGCGCCGACGGGGTGGAGACCACGCCCTGCCCGTTCGGTCCGGCCAGCAGGATCCCGAGATCGTCGGCCAGTGCGACGAGCGATGCCTGCGCGGCTCGTCCCGTTGCTCCCGCTTCCCCGTACCCGGCCGAGGTCACGAAGGCCGCACGGACGCCGCGCCGGGCACAGGCCCGCAGGAGGTCCTCGTTCGCCGCGGCGGGGGTGCACACGATGACGAGGTCGACCACCGCGTCGGCGGGGAGCGCGTCGATGTCCGGCACCGTCTCGATGCCGAGGATCGAACCGCCCTCGCGGTTCGTGGCGTACACCGCTCCCCGGTAGCCCTGCGACAGGATGTTGTGGAGCGCGACGAACCCGAACTTCCCCGGGTGGCTCGAGGCGCCGGCGACCACGACGCCCCGTGGGTCGAACAACGCCCGGAACCCGTCGACCCCTGCGCTCACCGCGCCACCTCCACGAGCGCGTCGACCGCGACCGGCCGGCCCGCGACGATGATGAGCGGATTGAGGTCGACCGAGCGCACGGCGGGTTCGTTCCGGGCGAGCGCATCGAGCGACTCGAGCACCGCGGCGACGGCCTCCCGATCCACCGCCGGCTCGCCGCGGAACTCGCCGAGCAGGGCCGCGGTGCGGAGATCGTCGACGAGGGAGGCGGCGTCCCCCGGCCCCAGCGGCACGAGCCGGAACGCCACGTCGGCGAGGGCCTCGGCGAGGACCCCGCCGACGCCGAGCATCACGACCGGTCCGAACTGGGGATCCGTGAGCAGGCCGGCGATGAGCTCGCGGGAGCCGGACAGCATCGGTGCGACGAGCAGGCTCACCGACCCGTCCTCGGGTCGGGCGGCGGCGAGGAGTTCGTCGGCCGCGGCCGCCACCGCCGCTTCATCCCGCAGACCGAGTCGCACCAGGCCGCGCTCGGTCTTGTGGGCGATGCCGTCGCCGTTGAGCTTCACCACGCAGGGAAGGCCCACCTCCCGGGCCGCTGCGACTGCCCCCGCCGCGTCGTCGACGGTGCGCTCGTCCGCGAACGGGATGCCGTACCCACGGAGCAGTTCCTTCGATGCCGCTTCGGACAGTGTCGCCACGCGTGGACCCCCTCGGAGGGCCGGTAGCCTACCGGCGTGCCCCGCCCCCTCCCCCGGCGCGGTGTGATCGAGGGCTTCTACGGGCGGCCGTGGACGACCGACGAGCGCACCGACGCGATCCGGTTCCTCGCCGAGGTCGGCATGAACGCGTACGTCTACGCGCCGAAGGACGACCCGTACCACCGGTCGGCCTGGAGGACGCCCTACCCGGAGATCGAGCGAACGGGCCTCGCCGAGGTCGCCCGTACGGCTGACGAGCATGCGGTCCACGCGGGGTTCGCGATCTCCCCCGGTCTCGATCTCCGGGCCGACGTCACCGCAGACCTCGACGCCCTGCGGGCCAAGGTCACGGATGCGGCGTCCATGGGTTACCGGTGGATCGTCCTCGCGTTCGACGACATCCCGCAGGACGCAACCGCCGCTGCGGATCAGGCCCGGGTGGTGGACGCGGTGCTCGCCGAGCTCCCGGGCACGATCGACACGGTGACCGTCGTGCCGACCGAGTACATCGGCACTGCGGCGACGCCGTACCTCGCCGAGCTCTCGGCGTCGCTCGATCCCTCGGTCGGCCTCATGTGGACGGGACCGACCGTCTGCTCGCCGGCGATCACCGTCGCCGACACCGCTGCGTGGTCGGCTGCGGTCGCGGGTCGCCCCACCATCCTCTGGGACAACACGCCGGTCAACGACGGGACCATGGCCGGATCGCTCCACCTCGGACCGTACGTGGGGCGCGAGCCGGCGGTCACCGACCACCTCGAGGGGATCCTCCTCAACCCGATGAACCAGGCCGGCCTGTCCCGCATCGCGCTGGCCGCCGCCGCCGAGTTCTGCACCGCACCGGACCGCTACGAAGCTGCGGCCGCGTGGTCGCGGGCCGTCGAACGCGTCGACGCAGGACGCGGGGTGCTGCCGGCCATCGCCGACGCCTGCGCGGCCGGACCGCTCGTGGCCACGGCGGCTCTGCCCATCGCCCGACCTGTGGCCGAGCTCGTCGGTGGGTCGCCTGACGCGTCCGAGCCGGTGCGGGCCGAGCTGCGGGCGCTGCGCGCCGCGGCCGGGGAGGTGCGACGTCTCGCGGATGCGGGGGATCCGATCGGGCTCGAGACGCTGCCGTGGTGCGACGCACTCGACCGCGAGGTGGCCTGTGGCCTCTCCGCGCTCCGCCTGCTCGAGCACCTCGACCGCGGCGAGGAGGCGGAACTGCTGACCGCAGCGTTCGCGCTCGCCTGGACCTGGGCCGCAGCCCGGGAGGACGGTCGGCACCGGGTGTTCGGGGGGCGGTCCGGGCTGCTGCCGGCGGTGCGCCGGCTGGCCGACGGGCGTACGGTGCTAGACCCGTCCCAAGCGTTGCGGTTCGGCCCCACGCCCATCGATCGCCTCTGCCGGTACGCGCTCGACCGGTACGCCGATGCCTGCGGGATCGACCGCCTGGAGGTGCTGGCGTGATCACCGTGGTGCTCCCCGCCTACAACGAGGCGGAGATGCTCGATGAGACCGTCGAACGCATCGTCGGCGGGCTGCGGGCCCGCGGGGCCGAGTTCGAGGTGCGCATCGTCGAGAACGGGTCCACTGACGCCACCGTCTCCGTGGCCCACGCGCTGGCTGACCGCCACCCGGAGGTGCACGCGACCTCGCTCGGTCGGGCTGACTACGGCGATGCCCTCCGCACCGGTCTCGAGCAGGGACTCGGCGACGTGGCGGTCATCTTCGACGTCGACTACTTCGACCTCGAGTTCGCGGACGCTGCGCTCGCAGTGCTCGACCACGCCGCGGCGCCGGTCGGTCCGGTCGTCGTGGTCGGATCCAAGCGTGCGGTCGGCTCCCGGGACACGCGCGCTCCGCTCCGGCGGGCTGCCACCGCGGTGTTCAGCGGTCTGCTCCGCCGGCTCTTCGGTCTCACCCTCTCGGACACCCACGGCATGAAGGTGTTGAACCTCGCGGCGCTGCGCCCGACCATCGCCACCTGCCGGTGCGGAGCCGACCTCTTCGACACCGAGCTCATCATCCGGGCGGAGCGGGCCGGGTTCGCAGTGGCTGAGGTCCCCGTGGTGGTCCGCGAACTGCGCCCCTCCCGAACCTCGATCCTGCGGCGCGTGCCCCGCACCGTCGGCGGGATCATCCGGCTCCGCCGCGTGCTCGGCGCTCCGCCTCGTCCATGACGACGCTGCTCGCGTCGGACGCGCTCATCGATGGGGGTCGGTGCGCACCCGGATGGCTGGCGATCGAGGATGGGCTGGTCGTGGACCGCGGCGAGGGCGGGGCGCCTCCCGGTGCGGTTCGGTTGGAACGCCGGATCCTGTCCGCGGGGCTCGTCGACCTGCAGTGCAACGGTCACGGCGGGATCGACGTGGCGCAGGCCGACGGTGAGGAGTGGGCCGTGCTCGCTCGTTCGCTGCTCCCGACCGGTGTCACCTCGTTCCTCCCGACCGTCTGCAGCGGTCCGCGCGACGCCTACCCGCCGGTGCTCGACCGGATCGCGACGGCGCGGGCCGGGCTCATGGCGCCGCGCATCGACGGGGTGCACCTCGAGGGTCCGTTCCTCGGTGGGTCTCCCGGTGCGCATCCGCCCGCCTTCCTCGATCGGGTCGACATCCCGTGGCTCGACGGCACGTTGTCCCGGCACCCGGACCTCGTGCGACTCGTCACGCTCGCCCCGGAGGCGGATCCGGATCTCCGAGGGATCCGCGCGCTCGTGGAACGCCGGGTCGTCGTGGCGCTCGGGCACTCCTCGTGCACCTACGAGGATGCGGTCGCCGCCGCGACGGCGGGCGCCCGGCTCGTGACCCACCTCGGCAATGGGATGCGTCCGCTCCACCAGCGCGATCCGGGTCTCGTGGGTGCCGCGCTCAACTGCCCCGGACTCACCCCGACGGTGATCGCCGACGGCGTCCACCTGCACGACGCGTTCCTCGCGCTCGTGCTCACCCACCGGAACGACGCGATCCTCGTCACCGATGCGGTCGCGACGGGGGTATCGGTGTTCGGGCAGGCCGTGGAGGAACGGGACGGCGCTGCGTGGCTGCCCGACGGCACGCTCACCGGATCGGTGCTCACCCTGGACGCGGCGGTACGACGGGCGGTCGCCGTCGGTGTGCCCGTGGCGGTGGCGATCGGCATGGCCTCCGAGCGCCCGGCCCGAGCGGTGGACCTCGACACCTGGGGCGCCCGCGGTGCGGGAGGACGGGCCGACCTCGTCGTGTGGGATCCGGACACCCTCCGGCCGTCGGAGGTGTGGGTCGACGGTGAGCGGTGCTGGCACGGGGAGGCCGGGTGAACCGGTACGCCGCCGCGGCGTCTCGGCACCCCATCGCGGCGCACGCCGTCGGTGAGGTCGCGGGTGAGCTCCTCGACGCGCTCGCCGGGTCGGTGCCGGATCTGCTCGTGTGGTTCATCACCCCGCACCACGTCGGAACGATCGAGGACATCCACGGTGCCCTCGGCTCGCTGCTCACGCCGGGCGTCACCATCGGGACCGCGGCGGTCGCGGTGATCGGGGGCACCAACGAGATCGAGGACGGTCCCGGCCTCACCGCCCTCGCGGCCGTGCTCCCCGAGGCCACCCTCACCCCGGTCCGGCTGGCGATGGTCGAGGCGGCCGACGGGTACCGGGTGCAGGGTTGGCCCGAACCGATCGGCAGGGCCCACACCCTCCTCGCCCTCGGGGATCCGTTCACGCTCGATCCCCAGCGTCTCCTCGACGAGGCGCAGCTGCGGAACCGGCACCTGTCGGTCCTCGGTGGACTCGCCTCGGCCGGGACCCGTCCGGGGGCCAACCGGTTGGTCCTCGACAGCTCGGTGTTCGCTGAGGGCGCGGTCGGGATCGCCATCGCGGGCGATCCCGGGATCGACGCCGCGGTCTCGCAGGGGTGCCGACCCATCGGCGAGCCGTACACCGTCACCTCGGCCTCGGGCCGATTCCTCGAAACCCTCGGCGGTCGACCGGCGCTCGAACGGCTGCGGGAGATCGCGGCGGAGGCCAGCGAGGACGACCGCGGGCTGCTGCGACGGGGCGTCCACCTCGGGATCGCCCTGGACGAACGCCGCGACGAGCTGGCCCGGGGCGACTTCCTCATCCGGGGGGTGGTCGGTGCCGACCGGGAGACCGGAGCCATCGCCGTCGGCGCTGAGGTCGAGGTGGGCACGACCGTTCGGTTCCAGGTCCGGGATGCCGCCTCGGCCGACGAGGATCTGCTCGGCACCCTCGCCGGTCGCCGAGCGGGCGCCGCCCTGCTCTTCACCTGCAACGGGCGGGGCTCGCACCTCTTCGGAGTCCCCGACCACGACGCCGCCGCGGTGCAGGCGACCCTCGGTCCGCTCCCCCTCGCCGGGATGGCCTGCGCTGGTGAGTTCGGGCCGGTCGGCGGTCGCAACCACCTCCACGGCTTCACTGCGAGCCTCGCCCTGCTCGGAGGCTGATCCGCACCCGCCGAGATCCGGGGACACCGGCGGAGGGCTGCCTAGGATCGACCGAGCGGACGGAGTGGGTCCCGCGCGTGGCCTCGTGGCGCGCGCCCGGCCCGCGGACGAGGGGTGCTGGGTTGGGCGGTAGCGGGTCGACGGCGGGGATGGACTGGGAGCAGCGCGGCATCGCAGTGATGCGCGGGCTCGCGATGGACGCCGTGCAGCGGGCGAACTCGGGGCACCCAGGTACGCCGATGGCGCTCGCACCGCTCGCGCACGTGCTCTACACGCGGATCATGCGCTACGACGCAGCCGACCCGGCCTGGCCGGACCGTGACCGGTTCGTGCTCAGCATCGGGCACGCCTCGATGCTGCTCTACTCGATGCTCCACCTCTGCGGCTTCGGGGTCGAACGCGACGACCTCGTCTCGTTCCGGCAGTGGGGCTCGCTCACGCCGGGACACCCCGAACGCGGGCACACGCCCGGGGTCGAGGTCACGACCGGCCCGCTCGGTCAGGGTCTGGCCAACGCCGTCGGTCTCGCCGTCGCCGAAGCCAACCTGCGCGAGCGCTTCGGTGCGGAACTCACGGACCACCACGTGTTCGCGATCTGCGGCGACGGTGACCTCCAGGAGGGTGTCAGCCACGAGGCCGCGTCCCTCGCCGGGCACCTCGGTCTCGGCCGGTTGGTCGTCGTCTACGACGACAACCACATCTCGATCGACGGTCCGACCGAACTGTCCTACTCCGAGGACGCGGTCCGACGGTTCGAGTCGTACGGGTGGCACGTGCTGGAGATCGGTGAGGTCGCGGAGGACCTCGACGCGCTCGAAGCCGGACTGCGGGCCGGGATGGCCGAACGCGATCGTCCGTCGCTCATCGTGCTGCGCAGCCACATCGGATTCCCGTCCCCGAAGTTCACCGACACCGCAGCCGCCCACGGCGCGCCGCTCGGCGCCGACGAGGTCGCAACCGTGAAGTCGATCATCGGTCTGCCGGTCGACGAGGACTTCCACGTTCCGGCGGACGTCCTCGCCGCGTACCGCGCTGCGGGCAGTCGCGGCGGCGAGGCCCGTGCCGCGTGGTCGGCGCGCCTCGTCGCGGCGCGCGCCTCCGACCCCGGTCGGGTGGACGACCTCGAGGCCTGCCTCGCCGGGCGTGGCGTCAGCGGCTGGGAGGCCAAGCTGCCGGTCTTCGCGGCGGGCGAGTCGATCGCGACCCGGGTCGCGTGCGGCCAGGTGCTCGGTGCGATCGTCGACGTGGTGCCCGGGCTCGTCGGAGGTGGCGCCGACCTCACCGGCAACACCGGGACGGCGCTCAAGGGAGCGCCCGTGCTCGCCCGGGACGCGCACGATGGGCGGCAGCTCTTCTTCGGGGTGCGCGAACACGGCATGGGGTCGGTGATGGTCGGTATGGCGGAGGGTGGCCTCCTGCCGTTCGGCGGAACCTTCTTCGTGTTCAGTGACTACATGCGACCGGCGGTGCGGGTGGCTGCGCTCTCACGGGCCAAGGTCGCGTTCGTCTGGTCGCACGACTCGATCGCAGTCGGCGAGGACGGTCCCACGCACCAACCGGTCGAACAGCTCGCATCGTTGCGGGCCATGCCCGGGTTGCGGGTGATCCGCCCGGCCGACGCCAACGAGACGGCGGCGGCGTGGCGGGTCCACCTCGAGGGTGATGGTCCCACCGCGATCATCCTCTCCCGGCAGAACCTCCCGGTCCTCGAGGCCACCGCGGAACGGGCGGCCGACGGCGTCGCCGCCGGTGCCTACGTGGTTTCGCCCGAAGCGGGATCGCGTCCGGCGGTCGTGCTCATCGGAACCGGGAGCGAGGTCTCGCTGTGCGTCGATGCGCAACCGGTCCTCGCCGCGTCGGGGATCGACGCCCGGGTCGTCTCGATGCCGTCCTGGGATCTCTTCGCGGCGCGCTCCGCCGCCGAGCGCAGCTCCGTGCTGCCCGACGGTGTCCCGCGGCTCGCCGTCGAGGCGGGAACCACCTTCGGCTGGGAGCGCTGGGCCGATGCCGCCGTCGGCATCGACCGGTTCGGTGCATCGGCGCCGGGTGCCGTGGCGATGCGGGAGTTCGGGTTCACCGTCGAGGAGGTCGTGCGCCGCGCGACCGCGTTGGTCCGTGGAGGTGCGTGAGGTGGCGAACGGGGTCGGAGCGCTCAACGGGTTCGGTCAGAGCCCGTGGTACGACAACCTCACCCGGTCGATGCTGCGCGACGGCGGGCTCGGTCGGCTCGTCACGGAGGACGGCATCCGCGGCGTGACCTCGAACCCCACGATCTTCGAGAAGGCGATGGCCGCGGGCGAGGGTTACGACGACCAGCTGCTCGAACTCCATGCGTCCGGGGCCAGCGCCGAGGACGCGTTCTGGGCATTGGTGGTCGACGACATCGCGGCGGCCGCCACGATCCTGCGCCCGGTCTACGACCAGTCGGCGGCCTCCGACGGGTACGTGTCGGTCGAGGTCTCGCCCCGGCTCGCCCACGACACCGACGCAACGGTCGCGCAGGCCCGCGAGCTCTTCGCTCGCGTCGGTCACCCGAACGTGATGATCAAGATCCCCGCCACGCTCGCGGGTCTCCCGGCGATCACCGAGGTGCTCGCGGCCGGCATCAACGTGAACGTGACCCTCATCTTCGACCTCGACCGGTACGACGCGGTGCTCGACGCGCACGAGGCCGGGCTGGTCCGCCACGCTGAGGCCGGCGGTGACCTGCGGACCCTGGCCTCCGTCGGTTCGTTCTTCGTGAGCCGCGTCGACACCGAGGTGGACCGGCGCCTCCCGACCGGCCACCCGCTGCGGGGCCGGCCCGCGGTTGCGAACGCACGGGTCGCGTACGCGCGGTACCTCGAGCACTGTGCGACCGCATCCTGGGCGGCACTGGCGGCGCGCGGCGCCCAGCCCCAGCGCCCGCTGTGGGCCTCCACGTCGACGAAGAACCCCGAGTACCCGTCGACCCTATACGTCGACGAACTCGTGGGCACGGGGACGGTGAACACCCTCGCCCCGGCATCCATCGACGCGCTGCGGGCCGGAGCGGGAAGTCGAAGGTCCGCCGCGCTCGCCGAGGATCCGGAGGGCGCGCGACGGGTCCTCGCCGACCTTGAGGCCGCCGGCGTCCCGTACGGCGAGGTCACGGAGCAGCTCGAACGCGAGGGGGTCGCGTCCTTCATCGCGTCCTACGACGAGGTGCTCGTCACGCTCGAGCGGCGGACCAAGGAACTGGCGGGCTGAATCATCCGCCCGCGAGCCGGTCGGCCGCGGCGAGGTGCTCGGCGAGGTCCGGGATCTGGCTCGACGCGTTGAGTCCGCTCGTGCTCGGCATGACGTAGGCCTGCGCGCCCCCGAACGCCGTGGGCTGCACGCCCGCCCGGGCGTGCCGGTTCACCGCCTCCCGGTACCCGGCGAGCCCGACGAAGCACACGAGGCCGACGCCGGTCCGGACCACGAGCCGTTCGAGCCGTGTGGCGCCCTCGCGGAACTCCCCGCGCTCGAGGTCGGCGATGGCCGGCGTGGCCCGGGCCACGAGATCGGTGAACCCGACGCCGTGGTGCGTCAACGCGTGGAGGGGATCGCGGTCCACGGTGACGAGACCGGCCCGCAGCGCAGCCGGCCAGAAACGGTTCCCCGGCCGCGCGTACGGTACGCCGGCATCCGCGGAGTACTCGCTCGGGTTCAGCCCCACCACGAGCATCCGCATCCCGGGACCCACCGTGTCGGGCAGGCGGCGAGCACGCCGTGCGGTGACCAAGATCCGGCCGCCGCCCGGTCGGTCGTCCGGCACGGTGGTGGCCTCGACCTCGTCGAAGCCGGCGCCGAGCACGACGTCCGCGATCGCGGCCTCGTCCCAGAGTGCGAACCACCGACCCGGGAAGTCGTCGCCTGCGAGGTCGCAACCGTCGTGGTCGCCGGGGATCATCGTGAGCGACACCGGACCGCCGATGGAGACGCACCGGTGCAGCTCGCGCAACGCGAGCGGGAGGCGGGCCCGCGGCACGTGCACGTACGAGCGTGAGGCCCACGCCGCGTCGAGGCCGGCAGTGCGGATCGGCAGCGCCTCGAGGTCACCGACCACACCGAGGCCACCCGCACCGCGTGCGAGGTCGACCATGGGCGGCGCCGCATCGAGGGCGATCGTCGGAGCGCCGAGCGCCGGGGTGTGGAACCCGGGCCCGCACCCGAGGTCACCGATCACCGCGTCAGGACCCGCTTCGGCGCGCAGGGCCGTCGCCTCGTCGACGTCGAGCGCCCGGCGGCGCGCCACCCAGCGGTCGGCCTGCTCGCGGTAGATCGACACGGTGCCGGGATCCATCACCGGCATGGTCGCCCGAACGGGGTGTCCGCCGCACGCCGGGCCCGGAGCGGGCGCCGCCTAGGCTCGGACCCATGGCCGTGGCGGACGCTCACCTCGATCTCCTCGACGCGCCGCTCGCCGATCTGCTCGCGGAAGCCGCCCGGCTCCGGGACCTCGGGCACGGCACCCGCATGACCTTCTCGCCGAAGGTGTTCATCCCGCTCACGATGCTCTGCCGGGACCGGTGTGGGTACTGCACGTTCGCCAAGCCGCCGGCCCGGCTCGAGCACCCGTACCTCGACCTCGACGCCGTGGTGTCCATCGCCCGGCGTGGCGCGGAGGCCGGGTGCCACGAGGCGCTGTTCACCCTCGGCGAGGAACCCGAGGACCGCTACCCCGCCGCCCGGGCCTGGCTCACCGACCACGGTTTCGCGAGCACGGTGGAGTACCTCGAGGCTGCGGCCGACGCGGTGCTGCGGGAGACGGGCCTGCTCCCCCATGCGAACCCGGGCGCCATCGATGAGGCCGCGCTCCTCCGTCTTCGCCGGGTCAGCCCGAGCCAGGGGATGATGGTCGAGACGCTCGCGGC
>JBJTQX010000043.1:0-12422 GCA_046075855.1 Actinomycetes bacterium | reverse complement strand
GAACTCCTCGATGCGCCGCCGCCACGCGTGCCGCGACCTCGCGTCCCCAGGTCGTGGACGCAGCGAGGATCCCCCAGGGTCGGGCCTCGACGGCCCACGCGGTGATGGCGGCCGCCGCGTCCTCCTCGGCCGTGGCGTTCGAGACCTCGACGCTGCGGCCGGCGCCCCACCGGGCCCACCCGCGTCCGATGCCGTGGGATTCGCGTTCGAAGCTGATCGCCGCGGCATGGCCGTCGATCCGCTGCGCGAGACGCGCCGCGAGCGCAACGAGGGAACGGCTCGCCGGATCGCGGCCGGGCTCAGCGATGACGGCGACGATCGGTCCTTCGAGCGAGATCGGACCGATCGCAGTCGGCGTGTCGAGGAAGGGCGGAGCCGGGTCGAGCGCGCGGCGAGCCCGCAGCACCGACACCGCGTGGTCGACCTGCTCGGTGATCGACCGTTCGGGATGACGATCGCCTGAGCGGGTGACCGGGACGGCTCGGGCTGGCCCCACCCAGGTCGGCGACCCGGCCGCACCCCAGGGCCCCCGCCCGAGCGCCGTCGCGTCGATGCGATCGATGCGGTCGGCCGGCACGCCAGCACGTCGTGGGGCGTCGACCTTGCAGGGGTCGGTGAGGCGCTCCGCGGTCGTGACGAGGGCCGGGAGGCGAACCCTCGCCCGCACCGTGCCCTCGTCGTGCTCGCAGGTGGCCTCGAGGCGACGGCGGTCGAGGTCCCAGTGACGGACCCCGGTGAGCAGGGGGAGGTCGAGCAGTTCGGCGAGCTGGGGAGGCACCTGCCCGGTCTCCCCGTCGATGGTCGTCCGGCCGGCGACGAGGAGGTCGACCGGTCCGATCCTCCGGATGGCGGCCGCCAGGGCACGAGCGGTGGCGAACGTGTCGGAACCGGCGAACTCGGGGTCGGTCACGAGCAGACCACGGGCGGCGACGCCGCGATCGGTGGCCCACGCGATCGCTTCGCGCAGCACGTCCTCGGCGCTCGGTGGGCCGAGGGTCACCACGGTGAGCGAGCCGCCGTGGGCCGCGACGAGTTCGACGCCCCCGGCGACCGCTCGTCGGCAGTAGGGGTTCATCTCGAGGGGGCCGCTGCGGTCGAGGCGGCCGCGCTCGTCGAGGCGGAGCTCATCGAAGGCAGGGATCTGCTTCACGAGGATCGCGACGCGCAGGGTCACAGCGCCGATGCTACCGGCGTCCGCCTCGTACCCTCCCGGGCCGGGTCGGCTGCGGCGGGTCCGATCCGTCCCGGTGCGCTGCGGTCTAGTGTCCGCGCGGTCCGACGGCGGAGTGGGGGAGCATGGCTCGGGTCGTCCTCGATCACGTCACGAAGCGATTCGGTGCGGTCACCGCGGTGAACGACCTCTGCCTCGAGGTGGTCGACCGCGAGTTCCTCGTGCTCCTCGGACCCTCGGGCTGCGGCAAGTCCACTGCGCTGCGCATGATCGCCGGGCTCGAGGATCCGACGGATGGTCGGATCGCCATCGGCGACCGGGTGGTCAACGACGTGGAGCCGAAGGATCGCGACATCGCGATGGTCTTCCAGTCGTACGCGCTCTACCCGCACATGTCGGTGGCCCGCAACATCGAGTTCCCACTGCGCTCACGCAAGGTGCCGGAAGCCGAACGCGCACCCCTCGTCGAGGAGGCAGCCCGTGCCCTCGGGCTCACCGAGCTGCTCGAACGCAAGCCGGCCCAGCTCTCCGGGGGTCAGCGGCAGCGGGTCGCCCTGGCGCGGGCGATCGTGCGTCGCCCGGCCGTGTTCCTCATGGACGAGCCGCTGTCGAACCTCGATGCGAAGCTCCGGGTGCAGACCCGGGCCGAGCTCATCGAGCTCCAGCGGCGTCTCGACGCGACGGTCGTGTACGTCACCCACGATCAGGTCGAGGCGATGACCATGGGGCACCGGATCGCGATCATGAACGATGGGGTGCTCCAGCAGATCGGCCCGCCGCAGGAGGTGTACGAACGTCCGGCCAACCTCTTCGTCGCTCGGTTCATCGGTGCGCCGCCGATGAACACCATCACGGGCACCGTGGTGGCCGAGGGCATCGAGACCTCGCTCGTGACCGCCGGCGGTCGGGTCGGGCTGCCCGGTCCACTCGGTGTGGCGGCACGTGCCGCGGCGGGTGAGGTGGTGCTCGGCGTCCGGCCCGAGCACCTCGACCTCGATCCGGACGGCCCCATCGAGGCGCGGGTGGCGGTCGTCGAGTCGCTCGGCCACGAACGACACGTGGTGTGTCGGCTCGAGGACGGGCAGCTGGTCATCGTGCGGCAGGGGTCCGACGAGGCCCGTGCGCTCGAGGGCGAGTCGGTGCGCCTGCGGGCCGCGCCCGGAGGGGTGCACCTGTTCGACGCGGCAACGGGCGTACGCCTCGAGGAGCCGGCGTGACCGCGACGCGGTTCTGGAACCGTCGACGCCGTGAGGCGGGCCTCGGCTACCTCATGATCGTCCCGTCGCTCGCAATCTTCTCGGTGTTCGTGTTCTACCCGTTCTTCCGGAACTTCTACCTCGGCTTCTTCCGGACTCCGCCGTTCCCGGGTCTGCCCCAGCGCTTCGTGGGCTTCGACCAGTACCGGGAGATCCTCACCTCGTCGTACTTCACGAACTCGATGCGCGTCACGATCACGTTCGCGCTCCTCACCGTGCCGACCGGCATCGCCCTCGGTCTGCTGCTCGCGGTCCTCGCGAACCAGCAGTTGCGGGGTATGGGCTGGTACCGCACGCTCTTCTCGTCGACGGTGGCGACCTCGGTCGCCGTCGCGTCGGTGATCTTCGGCACCCTGCTCAACCCCCAGGTCGGTCTGCTGCCGTGGCTGGGCATCACCACGAACCCGTCGATCCTCGACAACCCGAAGTACGCGCTCCTCGCGGTCGCGGTGACCACGATCTGGCAGAACCTCGGACTCTCCTTCATCGTGATGTCCTCCGGGCTCCAGGCGATCCCCGACGAGATCATGGAGGCCTCCGAGGTCGATGGGGCCGGTCCGGTGCGGCGCTTCGTCCGAGTCACCCTGCCGTTGCTGTCGCCGACCGTGTTCTTCGCGGTGGTGGTCGGTTCGATCGTCGCGTTCCAGAGCTTCGGCCAGATCGACCTGCTCACCCAGGGTGGTCCCATCCAGAAGACGAACGTCCTGACGTACGCGATCTACCAAGCCCTTCGGGGCGAGCAGAACGAGGGCAAGGCGGCGGTGCTCGCGGTGGCGCTCTTCTCCGTCACCCTCGTGCTCACCATCGCGCAGATGCGGATCCTCGAGCGGCGGGTGCACTATGGCGACTGAGGCGGTCGGGCGCGGGATCACGGTCACGGAGGCCGACCGCCTCACCGCGGTGCGTCGCGCTCGTCGGCGCCGGGTGGGCCTGGTGTTCCGGTACCTGCTCCTCACGGTCCTGGCGGTCATCGTGCTGTTCCCGATCTACATCACGGTGGTGAACTCGCTCCTCACGCCCTCGGAGATCGCGTCGAAGCCGCCCGTGCTGTTCCCGTCGAACCCCACGTGGGGCTCGTACTCGGAGGCGTGGAACGCCGGTTCGATGTCGCACTACCTCGTGAACAGCGTCATCGTGACGTCGATCATCGTGGTCGGCCAGATCGTGACGGCCACCCTCGCGGCCTACGCGTTCGCGTTCCTCGAGTTCCCGTTCAAGCGCACGCTCTTCCTCGTGTTCCTCGCCACGCTCATGGTGCCGTTCGAGGTGACGATCATCACCAACCTCACCACGGTGGTGAACCTCGGTTGGTACAACACCTATGCAGGCCTCGCCGTGCCGTTCCTCGCGACGGGGTTCGGCGCGTTCCTGCTGCGGCAGGCGTTCCTCGGGGTGCCCGGTGATCTGCGCGACGCGGCAGCCCTCGACGGGTACGGACACTTCCGCTTCATGGTCCGGGTGGCCATACCCCTGGCCCGGCCGGCCATGGCGGCGCTCGCGGTGTTCTCCTTCCTCGGTGCCTGGAACCAGTACCTCTGGCCGCTCATCGTCACCAAGGACTCCCAGTACCGCACCCTCCAGATCGGTCTGCGGCAGCTGCGGGCGACGAGCATCGACCAGCTCAACGTGACCTTCGCCGGCGTGGTCATCGCGGCGGCTCCGCTCCTCATCCTCCTCGTGATCTTCCAGAAGCAGCTGGTCCGCGGTCTGACCGCCGGCGCTGTGAAAGGCTGAGACCCTGTCCGTCCGACCCTCGGGAGTCGCCATGCGTCGCACCACCAGATCCATCGCCGCCGTCGCGGTCCTCGTGATCGGGCTCGCCGCCTGCGGCGGATCGTCATCGGGAGGTGGAGGCGGTTCGGGTGCGGCGTGCCCGGTGGACGCGCTGGACTCCGCCAAGGGTCCGGTGGAGATCACCTTCTGGCACGCCATGACCCGAGCCAACGAGGAGGCGCTGGTCCGACTCACCCAGCAGTACAACGACTCGCAGTCGAAGGTCCGGGTCACGCTCGTGAACCAGACCGGGTACAAGGAGTCGCTGCAGAAGTTCCGAGCCGGCCTCTCGAGCGGCGACCTGCCGAACCTCGTGCAGATCGAGGACACCGGCACCCAGCAGATGATCGACACGCAGGCGGTGCTGCCCGCGCAGGCCTGCATCGACGCATCGGGGTACGACACCTCGGACTTCATCCAGCGGGTCACCGACTACTACACGGTCGAGGGCCGGCTGTACCCGATGCCGTTCAACGTCTCGAACCCGGTCCTGTACTACGACAAGAACGGGTTCCGGGCGGCGGGTCTCGACCCGGAGCGGCCGCCGGCGACCTTGGAGGAGGTGCGCGCCGACGCGACGAAGCTGAAGGCCGCCGGGTACAAGTACGGATGGGGGCTCCAGCTCGACACGTGGTACCTCGAGCAGTGGTCGGCCAAGGCCGGCAAGCTCTACGCGAACCAGCAGAACGGCCGCGAGCAGCGGGCGACCGAGGTCGTGTTCGACAACCCGACGGGCCTCGAGATCTTCACGTGGATGCAGTCGATGGTGGACGATGGTCTCGCGGTCACGAACTCTGCGAGCGGGACGAACTCCTACAACAACCTGCTGGGCATCCGCAGCAAGGACGTCGGTATGACCATCGACACCTCGGCTGCACTCGGCACGATCGAGCAGGTGTTCGCGAGCGGTGAGGGAGGCGGTGTCGTGGTCGGCGTCGGCCCGATGCCGGGACCGGCCGGCAACGGCGGTGTGCTCGTGGGCGGAGCTGCGATCTACATGGTGCGCAAGGGCTCGACCCCGGCCCAGCAGGCGGCGGCCTTCGACTTCGCGAAGTGGCTCAACTCGCCCGAGATCCAGGCGGACTGGTCGGCATCGACCGGCTACGTCCCCACCCGGATCTCGGCCGCGAAGCAACCGAAGCTGGCCGAGAAGTGGCGGGCGAACCCGAACTTCAAGGTCGCGTACGACCAGCTCGTGAGCGGCCCCAACAACTCGGCCACCGCCGGCCCGGTCATCGGCGCCTACCAAGCGGTGCGCGATGCGGTCCTGCTCGCGCAGGAGAAGCTGTTCACCGAGGGCCTGTCGCCGGCCAAGGCGCTCCGCGAGGCGAAGCAGGGCGCTGACGCAGCGATCGGCGAGTACAACGCCCGGGTGGTCGGCTGATCGGGCGCGGGTCGCGTTCGGTGTGCCTTCGTCGGCACGCCGGACGTGACCGATCGCCCCACGGTTCGGTCAGGGCATGAGCAGGCTGAAGGACGCCTTCTTCGGGAGGTTCGTGCCGAGGTCCGGGTCGCCCGGGATCTGCGAGTGCTGGAGGTCCTTCGAGCCCTGGGCCTGCACCTTCGTGGTCGAACCGACCGGGACGGTGCACCCGGCTGCGTAGTTCGGGATGGTGAAGGAGAAGGCGCCGACGGCGTCAGCCGGCCCGACGTCGACCGCCGTGAGCAGTCGGTTGAGTGCGGGGCACGGCGTCGTCGTCCCGGTGATCTTGGCCTTGGCGTTCTTCACCATGAACTTCACGATGATGTCGTCGTTCGCGAAGTCGCTGCCCTCGATCACGAGGTCGGCGCCGGACACGTGGGCCGACATGCTCGCAGCCCACGTGATCGGGAGCGCGTAGTACGAGAACGGCTTGCCCTGTCCCTCGGTCGACTTGCCGGCGTTCAGCCCCACGACGTTCACGACGCAGTAGTCGACACCGCCCGCGTTCGGGATGAGGCGATCGAGCGCGTCCGGACGGCAGCCGCGCTCGCTCGCCCCGCTCGTGCCCGCCGGGACCGCCCAAGGGGCGAGCGGGGCCGGGCCGGCGTCGTCCGGATCGAAGTACTTCGCCCAGAGCGCGCCCGGCGTCTTCTCGCTGAGGAGGCCATCCGGCACGCCCTCCTTGATGGTGAACGCGGTGGTGGGGAGGCTGCCGTCGAGGCCCGCGGTGGCGAGCGCGATCCCCGTCTGCCACTGCAGGTTGCCGGAGTCGTACCCGCACTCGGAGTCAGCCCACAGCGGTCCCAGACAGAGTCCGCCGGTGATCGGCGTGAAGACGTCGACGATGAACGGGAGGCCCCCGACGCCCTGGACCAGTGCGACCTGCGCCGCGACCGGTGCGATGACGTAGGTCGAGCCGCTGCCGGTGCCGGTGGCCGGTTGGGTGAGGGCGGCCGAGGATCCGTCGGCGGCGACGGCCTTGATACGGGCGAGGGCCTGGTTCGGGTACACGGGGAAGATGGGGTTGAGCGCGGTCGCCGGTGAGCCGTCGGGCAGGAGGGCCCCGCCACCGTCATCGACGAAGGAGCCGATCATCGTGGGCACGAAGGTCCCGGGGTTCGCGGTGATCTTCGCCGACCCGGTGATGGTCCGGATCGAGGCGCCGCTGATGCCGCCCGTCGGGTTCGGCACGGGCGGCAGGGTGCCGCGGGGCGCGCTCACCGAGGCGACGTAGCTGCCACCGCCGACGATGAGGTTGGAGGCCGGGACGATCTTCGGTCCCTTGGCGGCCGCCGGTCCAGCAGCGAGCCCGATGGCGAGGAGTCCGGCGCCGACGGCTGCGGCCGCACGGCCTGCAGCTCCCACGGCGAACGGCGCGCTCGGGTCAGTACCCATCTCATCCCCCCGGATGGTCGGTCCCGGGCTCCCCACGGCGCGGGACGTGAGCATCGTGCCACGCAGGGTGGCGGACGACAAGGCCTGACTGGCGTCGGGAGGGTCAGCCTCGCTCGTTGATGGGCACGTAGGGGCGCTCGGTGGCGCCCGTGTAGATCTGGCGCGGTCGCCCGATCTTGGTCCGAGGGCTCTCCATCATCTCCTTCCAGTGGGCAATCCAGCCCGGCAGGCGGCCCATGGCGAAGAGCACGGTGAACATCCGGGTGGGGAAGCCCATGGCCCGGTAGATCAGGCCCGAGTAGAAGTCGACGTTCGGGTAGAGCTTCTTGTCGATGAAGTACTGGTCGGTGAGCGCGACCTCCTCGAGGCGCATGGCCAGATCGAGGAGGGGGTCGGGGCGGCCGATCTCAGCGATCACGCTCTCCGCCGCTCGCTTGAGGATGCGGGCCCGCGGGTCGTAGTTCTTGTAGACGCGGTGGCCGAACCCGGAGAGTCGGAACGAGTCGTCCGGGTCCTTGGCGCGCCGTACCGCCGCGTCGACGTCGCCGCCGGCCGCGTGGATGCTCTCGAGCATCTCGATGACCGCCTGGTTCGCACCGCCGTGGAGCGGGCCCCAGAGCGCGTTGATGCCCGCCGCGATCGAGGCGAACAGGTTCGCGTCACTCGAGCCCACCATGCGCACCGTCGAGGTCGAGCAGTTCTGCTCGTGGTCGGCGTGGAGGATGAGCAGCTGCTTGAGCGCGTGCACCACCGTCGGGGAGGCGTGGTACGGCTCGGAGGGCACCGCGAACATCATGGTGAGGAAGTTCTCGATGAGGTCGAGCCGGTTGTCCGGGTACAGGAAGGGTTGCCCGATCGACTTCTTGTAGGAGTACGCGGCGATGGTCGGCATCTTGGCCATGAGCCGGAGGATCGACACCTGCACCTGCTCGGGGTCATGGGGGTCGTCCGAGTCCTGGTAGAAGGTCGACAGCGTGCTCACCACGCTCGACAGGATCGCCATCGGGTGGGCGTCCCGGGGGAACCCGTCGAAGAAGCGCTTCGCGTCCTCGTGGAGCAGCGTGTGCCGGCGGATCCCGAAGCGGAACTCGTCGAGCTGTGAGGTGGTCGGCAGCTCTCCGTAGATGAGGAGGTAGGCGGTCTCGAGGAACGAGGGGGAGTCCCGTTCGACGAGCTGCTCGATCGGGATGCCCCGGTAGCGCAGGATCCCCGCGTCCCCGTCGATGTAGGTGATCGCCGACTCGGTCGAACCGGTGTTCATGAAGCCGTAGTCGAGGGTGATGAGGCCGGTCTCAGCCCGGAGCTTGGCGATGTCGATGCCGAGTTCGTCCTCCGTGCCCCGCACGACCGGGAGCGTCACCTCGCGGTCGCCGTGGCGCAGGACTGCGGGGGATTCGGCATCGGCCACGATGCGCTCCTTCGGATCGGGGGTCTGCCTCGAATCTACCGACCCGGCGCCGCCGCGGACGTACCGTGCGGTCGCGACGGCCTCCGGGAGGCGGTAGAACCTGCGCCGTGGCCGCACCGACCGATCGCTCGCTCTCGTCGCTCATCGCCGCCAACGACCTCGACGAGATCCTGCGCGAGATCGACGCGATCTGCACCCGACGGGACTGGGACGCGCTCCGCGACCTGCGCGACCGGTGCGACCGGGCGCTCGATCGGGGGTTCCAGCTCTGGCCGGCCTCGCACCACGCGGCCTACCGCCTCGCGCTCGAAGCGCCGGGGGAGTGGGCGGCGACGGTCCTCGAGGAGGGCGTGGCGCGCTTCGCCCCGGGTCCGCTCCCCGAGGTCGCCGCGCAGTGGCACGACTGGGCCGACCTCGAGCCGTGGGTGCCGCACGGACCGGCCGCGGCGCTCGCCCTCCACGAGCGGGTTGTGCGGGGAGAGGACCTCCGGGGCGCGCCGCTCCCCGGACCCGATCCGCTCGAGCTCCCCCTGGAGCTGCAGGTGTGGGAACCGGCCTACCCGGTCGCCGAGTACCGCAGCGACGGCGCACGGTTCCCGTCGCCGCCCGCACCCGAGTTCCGGACCCAGCCGGTGGCCATGCCCTCGCGTCCGTTCGACGACCCCGACGCGTGTGCGGCCCTGCTCGCGCTCGTGCGCGGGTGGACGGACGGCTCGGCGGCCACGGCGCGGGCCGTCGCGGTCGACGGTGACGCGGCCGGCGCGGTGGCCAACCTCGATCCCGGCGTGTCCCGCATGGCCCGCATCACCGGAGCGGAGGCGCTCGCGTGGATGGGCTGGGCTGCGGCCTGCGGTGGCGCCCACGGGCGGCGACGGGGTGCGGCGACCGGACGCATGGACGCGTGGCTCGCGGTCGCCGCGATCAGTGGTCTCGACGGCTGGCCGGTGGACCCTGACGAACTCGGGGCGGCGCTCGGACTCCTCGACTGGTGGCTGTGGGAGCCCTCGACCCCCGTGTCGGGCTGGTCGCTCCACCTCGCCGTGGACGACGGCGAGACCGGCGAGGCCGGGGCGCTGGCCGCGCACAGTCCGGCCGATGCGCCGGACGGCCTCGCCGGTCCGGCGGCCCCCGAGGCACCCGAGCCGTCCGGGCGGTAGATTCCCCGCACCATCCGTCCGACATGCGGGAGAGCAGCAAGCGATGGCCGACCACTCGAAGATGTACATCGACGGGGCCTGGGTCGCCCCGAAGGGCACGGGCACGATCGACGTCGTGAACGCCACCACCGAGGAGGTCATCGCGACCATCCCCGAGGGCACCCCGGAGGACGCGGCGGCGGCGGTCGCGGCGGCCAAGGCCGCGCTGGCGGGCTGGCGGGCGACCTCGCTCGACGAGCGGGCCAAGTACGTGCAGCGGCTGTCCGAGGGTCTCATGGCCCGGGCCGGCGAGATCGCCGAGAGCGTCACCGCCGAGGTCGGCACGCCCGCACCCTTCTCGCAGATCGCGCAGGGCTCGCTGCCGTGGCTCATGTCCGCGACCTACGCGGAGATCGCCAACTCGTTCCCGTTCGAGGAGCAGATCGACAACTCCCTCGTCATCCGGGAGGGCGTCGGCGTCGTCGCCTGCATCACGCCGTGGAACTACCCGCTCCACCAGGTGACGGCGAAGCTGGCGCCGGCCCTCGTGGCCGGGTGCACCGTGGTGCTCAAGCCCTCCGAGGTGGCGCCGCTCACCTCGTACATCCTCACCGAGGTCATCGACGAGATCGGCCTGCCGGCCGGCGTGTTCAACCTCGTGACCGGTACCGGTCCGGTGGTGGGTGAGGCGCTCGTCACGAACCCGGACGTCGCGATGGTGTCGTTCACCGGTTCGACCCGGGCGGGCAAGCGCATCATGGAGCTCTGCTCCCAGCAGGTGAAGAAGGTCGCGCTCGAGCTCGGCGGCAAGTCGCCGTTCATCATCCTCGACGACGCCCCGGCCGAGGAGGCCGTGCGTGCCGGCTTCCAGTCGACCTTCCAGAACAACGGCCAGACCTGCATCGCCTGGACCCGGTTCCTCGTGCCCGAATCCCGCAAGGAGGAGTTCGTCTCGGCGGCCCGCGAGGTCGCCGAGTCGTACACCGCGATGGACCCGGCCCAAGCCACCGACTTCAGCGCGGTCGGCCCGCTGGCCTCGAAGGCCCAGCAGGACCGGGTGCGCGGCTACATCAACAAGGGCATCGAGGAGGGCGCGACCCTCGTCACCGGTGGGGCCGAGCAGCCCGAGGGCCTCGACAGGGGCTTCTTCATCCAGCCGACGGTGTTCGCCGACGTCACGAACGACATGACCATCGCCCAGGAGGAGATCTTCGGGCCGGTGCTCTCCATCATCACCTACTCCGACGAGGACGACGCGGTGCGCATCGCGAACGACGTCGACTACGGCCTGCACGCCGGCGTGTACTCGGCGGACCGCGACCGGGCGATCCGGGTGGCCCGGCGCATCGAGGCCGGTCAGGTCGACATCAACGGTCCGCAGTTCAACATCAAGGCCCCGTTCGGCGGGTACAAGCAGTCGGGGCTCGGTCGGGAGTATGGCGTCTACGGCCTCGAGGAGTTCCTCGAGGTGAAGTCGCTGCAGATCCCGCTCGGCTGACCCTCACCCATCCTGCGTTCGAGGCCCGGCCGTGCGGCCGGGCCTCGGCGCGTGCGGACCGGGTGCCGCGATCAGACCTGGGCCTGGTCGGGCCCGACGTCGCCGAGGTCATCGGCGGTGACCTCGAGGTCGAATCGGTCCAGGCAGTCCTCGCAGCGGTACGCGGCGAAGTCGCCTTCGGTGTAGGGCGACTCCGGGTCCGCGGGTTGGAGCAGGTGGGCACGCCCTCCGCACTCGACGCACACGATCACCTCGGCGGGCTGCACGCGGCTCACGCTAGGACCCGTCCGCGGCGAACGGCAGGGCCGGAGGTCCCCGATCGGCTCAACGCGGGCTGCCCGGGGCGAGGAGCGGCCACGGGCGGGATCGCTCCACCGCGAGCATGAGGTCGAGCAGCCACACCTCGCGGTGGTGCGGAGCGAGGACCTGCAGGCCGACCGGCAAACCGCCGACGTCGCCGACCGGGATGCTGGCCGCCGGGTTCCCGTAGATGTTCGACGGGATGGTGAGCGCCCCGTTGTTCCCCATGCCGACCTTCTCGCCGTCCACGATCTCCGGGAGCGGACCGTGCGATCCGAACGCGACGTCCGGGTTCGTCGAGGCGAGGACGAGGTCGACCTCGTCGAAGATCGCCGCCATCGTCTCGTTCATGCGGACCCGCTGGCTCTCGATGCGCGCCCGGGTCTCGATCGAGTACATCGACTGGGCCATCTCGAGCCCGAACGCGATCTGCGGGGTGAGTTCGCCCTTGCATGCGGGCCAGCGGTCACCGAGGCGCATGAGGATCTCCCCGAGGCCCGAGAGCGCCCACTCGTAGGAGACCTCGGGAACCCGGATCGGCAGCTCGACGAGCACGAGCCCGACCTCGTCCACGAGCCAGCGGGCCGCGTCCTCGACCACCGCGCGCACCTCGGCGGCCACCGCGGCCCGACCCAGGTCGGCGCTGATCGCCACCCGCTTGCCCCGTAGGCCCTCGAGGTGCGAGCCCAACCCCGCCTCCCAGCCCTCCACGCGGGGGAGCGAGTACGGGTCGCGCGGGTCGAAGCCGTTCGACACGTCGAAGAAGCGCGCGATGTCGCGCACCGAGCGCGAGAGGCATCCGCTCACCGCAGTGAGCGAGGCCATCACCATGTGCGGCCCCTTCGGGATGCGACCGTAGGTGGCCTTGAGCCCGGGCAGCCCGGTGAAGCCGGCGGGGATCCGGATCGAACCGCCCCCGTCGCCCCCGGTGGCGAGCGTCACGAGCCCGCCGGCGACCGCGGCCGCCGAACCCCCTGATGAACCACCCGGGGTGTGCTCGGGGTTCCACGGGTTGTGGGTGGCTCCGTTGAGCTTCGTGTAGGTGAGGTTCACCCCGCCGTA
>JBJTQX010000042.1:0-6982 GCA_046075855.1 Actinomycetes bacterium | reverse complement strand
GGGAGCTAACGGACAGTGTCGGCGATTCCATTCGCGTCTCCGTGGGGCTTATATTATACTTCGAAGTACAGTAATACTGTAGTGGCAGTCGCTGCTGCCGTGTGAGCCATAAACCCTAATTAATTGGCTCACATAACCATGCGTACCTGTGAGGCGTAGTACAGTACTACTGTACTAACGTAACTGTAAAACCTCGTACTTCGTACTACGGTAGTCTCCTCGTGAATTCTGTTTTTTGTTTTTTCTTCTTTCTTCACGCAGTTCAACTCTCTCTCCACAATGTCGTCCCGCTTTCTCTCCGATACCGGAACACCCGATTGCGGCGTCATTCCTGCATGTCCAATAACATCGTTGCACGCATTGTACTGTGAGTGATCGACGACCGAGCCCGCGCGCTCCTCGAGCGCGTCGGTCTGGCCGGCTTCGAACGGCGGCGGGTCACCACCCTCTCCGGCGGCGAGGCGCAGCGGGTCGCGCTCGCCCGCGCGCTGGCCCCTCGGCCCCGCGTGCTGCTGCTCGACGAGCCGTACGGCTCGCTCGACCGGGAGCGCCGCGAGCGCCTCATGGTCGAGGTCCGCGACCTGCTGCGAGGTGCCGGGGTCACCGCGGTGCACGTGACCCACGACCACGACGAGGCGTTCGCACTGGGCGAGCGCGTGGCGCTGCTCGATGGGGGCCGGGTGGTCCAGTGCGATGCTCCCGATGCGGTGTGGTCGCGACCCGTGGACCTGCGGACCGCGCGGTTCCTCGGGGCGACGAGCGCGCTGGCCGCCACCGTGCGCCCGAAGGGCCGTCGGGTGGAGTGCGCGCTCGGCCGCTTCGACCTCACCGACCCGCTCCCACCCGGCCCGGCCGTGGTCGCCTGGCGACCGGAGTCGCTGCGGGTCGACCCGGTGGGCCCGATCCTCGGGCGGGTGCTCGACCACACCTTCCGGCGCCAGCACCACGTGCTGCAGGTGTCGCTGGCCGGCACCGAGGTGGAGGCGGTCTCGGACGCCCCGCGCCCACGCGGCACGCCGGTGCGACTCAGCTTCGACGCCGACGGCGCCCTCGTCTACCCGGCCTGATCAGCGCGCCGAGTCGAGCAGGGCCGCCGCGACCCCGTGCCCCTGGTTCCGCGCGGCCTCCGCGAGCGCGCCGAGCGCAGCATCGAGCGTGGCCGGCGAGAGGTCGTACGCGTCGAAGTGGCGGGCGACCCACGCCACCTGCTCCCCGAGCACCGAAGGATCGTCGAGCATGAGGGCCGCGCCCGCCACGTCGACCAGCGCGGCCAGCTCCACCTCGATGCGGTGGAGCCCGTCGGATGCCTCGCGCACCGACGGCACGCTCGCCGCGACCTCGGCGATCGCGCCGGCGACCACGAGTGGGCGATCCCGCCGCAGCAGGTCGACCTCGGCCGGCACCGGCACGGCCGGGTTCGCGAGCACCGGACCGGCATCGGGCCACCCGGTGATGATCCGGAAAGCCGCCGCCGCGTCGGCCGCCCAGGCGTCGGCCCCGACGCGCAGCGAACGGGTCGGGTCGGCACCGAAGGCCCGACCGCCGACGACCACCGGCACGCCATGCGCGTGCGCAACCTCGATGGAGTGCAACGCCCCGACGAGGGCCGACGGCACCGAGCAGGACAGGGCCACCGCGAACGGCGCGGTCGTCTCGAGGTAGGCGCCGAGGTCGCGAGCCGGCAGCGATCCGCCGAGGAACCGCGCCGACACCCCGTTGAGCCCGAGCAGCAGCGAGACGATGCGACCGGGGAGGGTGTGGTCGTCGCCCTCGGGGCACACCACGACCACGGATCGACCGGTGACCGGGGCGAGCCCGCTCGCCAGCATCGTCACGAGGTCCTCGACCACTGCGGTCGCCGCGTGCTCGTCGGCGATCGAGATGTCCCCGTCGGCCCAACGCCGCCCGAGGTCGGTCTGGATGGGTGCCAGCACGCGCTCCACGATCGTCTCGAAGGGCGTGCCGTCGTCGAGCAGCCGCAGCGTGAGGGAGTAGGCCGCCGGGAGGTCACCGTCGACGAGCGCGCTCATGAGCGCGAGCCGGATCGGACCGGTACGGCGCGGGTCGGGTCGATCAGCTGCTGCGGTCACGTCGGTGTTCGGATCCACTCGGAGTCCGGGATGGCCCGGGTGCGCCGATGCTAGGGGCCGCGCCGCAGCTCGGCCCACTACCCTCGGCGGCGTGTCGGAGCGCAACGAACCCCGCGTCCTCGTGGTCGGTGGCGGCCACAACGGACTCGTGGCCGCCGGGCTGCTGGCCAAGCGGGGCGCCCGGGTCACGGTGCTCGAGCGACGCGAGGTGGTCGGCGGCGCAGCGATCACCGAGCAGCCCTGGGGTCCCGACTACCGCATGACCGCGCTCTCCTACGTCGTGAGCCTCATGCCCCCGACCATCGTGCGGGAGCTGCGCCTCGACCGGCACGGCTACCGGATCTTCCCGCAGGGCCCGTACTTCGCGCCGCGGGCCGACGGCCGAGCACTGCGGCTCCCCGAGGACCCCGCGGCCCGGCACGCCGAGATCGCGCGGTTCTCGACCGCCGACGCCGACGCGTACGAGCGATGGGAGGCGTGGCTCGGCGGGCTCGCCGACGTGCTCGGCCCGCTGCTCACCGCCACGCCACCTGCGATCGGCTCGCACCGTCCGTCCGACCTGTTCGACCAGGCCGCGCTCGCGTGGCGACTGCGCGGGCTCGACCAACGCCGGGTCGCCGACGCGACGCGGCTCTTCGCGTCGTCGATCGCCGACCTCGTCGAGGATCGCTTCGAATCCGACGCGCTGCGCGGCGTGCTGTCGGTGAGCGGGGTCATCGGCACGTGGGCCGGGCCGCGCTCCGCCGGGACCGCCTACGTGATGGCCCACCACAAGATCGGTGACGTGGGCGACGGCAAGGTCGGCGCCTGGGGCTTCCCGGAGGGCGGCATGGGTGCGGTCACCCGCGCCCTCGCCGACGCCGCGGCCTCGTTCGGCGCAGTGATCCGCACCGACGCCGAGGTCCAGCGGATCCAGGTGCGCAACGGTCGGGCCACCGGTGTCGTGCTCGCCGACGGCGAGGAGGTGCCCGCCGACGTCGTGGTCGCCGCGACCCACCCGCAGATCACCTTCCTGCGGCACCTCGACGCGGCCGACCTGCCCGAGGACTTCCTCGACGACCTCCGGCACTGGAAGACCCGCAGCGGCACGGTGAAGGTCAACGTTGCGGTGGACCGGCTCCCGGAGTTCCGCGCGCACCCGGGCTTCGACCCCGACGTGCACGGCGGCACCATCGTGCTCGCCCCCAGCCTCGACCACGTCGAGGACGCGTTCCAGGACGCGGTCGCCGGCCGCGCCGCCCGCGCCCCGTTCGCCGACGTGTCGATCCCGTCGGTGTTCGACCGCTCCCTCGCCCCCGAGGGGCACCACGTGGTGTCGATGTTCACCCAGTGGGTGCCCCACACCTGGAGCGCCGAACCGCACCGCACCGAACTCGACGACTACGCGGACCGGGTGATCGCGGCGTTCGACGAGGTCGCCCCGGGCTTCCGCGACTCGATCCTGCACCGGCAGGTCATCGGGCCGTACGACATGGAGCACACCTACGGCCTCGTCGGCGGCAACATCTTCCACGGCGAGCTCTCGCCGTCGCAGCTGTTCCACCTGCGGCCGGCCCCCGGGTACGCGGACTACCGCACGCCGATCCGCGGGCTCTACCAGGCGTCGAGCGCGACGCATGGGGGCGGCGGCGTGACCGGCATCCCGGGGTTGAAGGTCGTCGAGACGATCGCCGCGGACCGGCGACGCCTCGCCCGGCGCTGACCCGGACTCAGGCCTCCGGCTGGAACTGCAGCGAGCAGGAGTTCATGCAGAACCGCTGACCGGTGGTGGCCCGCGGACCGTCGGGGAAGACGTGCCCGAGGTGACCGCCGCAACGACCGCAGCGGACCTCGGTACGCACCATGCCGTGCGAACGGTCCTCGTGGAGCGTCACGACGCCGTCGGCCACCGGTGCGTCGAACGACGGCCACCCGGTCCCGGAGTCGAACTTCGTGCCCGACGCGAACAGCTCCGTGCCGCAGCCCGCGCACCGGTACATCCCGTCACGGTGCTCGTTCCAGTACTCGCCGGTGAAGGCCCGTTCGGTGCCCTGCTGGCGCAGCACCGCGTACTGCTCCGGGCTCAGCCGGGCCCGCCACTCCTCGTCGGAGAGCGCAGCCGGGTCGGTGGCGGGGTCGGGGTTCGTGGCCATGGGCCGGATCCTACGGAAGACGGGGCGTTCGCCTTCACAGGATCTCCACACACCGGAACCGGGGGCGGGAACGAGGTGTCCGTATCCTGACTGCCATGCAGGCCGCGCCCACGGCTCCGACCGGACGCACGGTGCTCGTCGTCGAGGACGAGGCGCCCATCGCCACCGCGATCGCGGCCCGTCTGCGCTCCGAGGGGCACACGGTGGAGATCGCGGCCGACGGGCCGAGCGGTGTGGCGGAGTGCGCCCGGCTCCACCCGGACCTCGTGGTGCTCGACCTCATGCTCCCCGGTTTCGACGGACTCGAGGTGTGCCGACGCATCCAGGCGGACCGTCCGGTGCCGGTCATCATGCTCACGGCCCGCGACTCCGAGGCCGACCTCGTGCTCGGGCTGCAGACCGGGGCGGACGACTACATGACCAAGCCGTTCAGCACCCGCGAGCTCGTCGCCCGGGTGCAGGCCATGCTGCGCCGGGTCGACCGCCTCACCGAGCCCGTCGCCACCGACGCCCCGACGGTCGCGCTCGGACCGGTGACCCTCGACCCGGTCAGCCACCGCGCCACCATCGACGGCGCCGAGGTCCACCTCACCCCCACCGAGTTCGACCTCGCCCGCACGCTCGCCGCCTCCCCGGAGCGGGTCTTCACCCGTGAGGAGCTGCTCGCCGAGGTCTGGGGATACGAGGTCGCGTCCGGGGAGCGCACGGTCGACTCGCACATCCGATCGTTGCGCCGCAAGCTCGGGGCCGACGCGATCCGCACCGTCCACGGCGTGGGGTACGCGTGCGCGGCGGTGGCCTCGTGAGGCTCCGCCACCGCATCCCCGACCGGGTCCCCGAGGCCCTGCGGCAGGTGCTGCCCGAGGGCGTGCCCGAGGCGTTGCGCCAGGTGCCCGAGCGTCCCCTCGACCCCGTCCCGACCCTGAAGTTCAAGTTCGCCACCCTGCTGCTCGCCGCAGTGGGCGTGACCGTGGTCGTGTTCTGGGTGGGCGTGCGGCTCGGCGTGTGGCCGGGACTCAGCGGGATCGTCGCCGCGCTCTGCGCGCTCGTCTGCGTGCGGTTCCTCGCCCGTGGCGTCACCTCGCCGCTGCGCGAGATGGCCGGAGCCGCCGACGCCATGGCCCGCGGCGACTACTCGCGCCGGGTCACCGCCACCTCGATGGACGAGGTCGGTCGGCTGGCCCGGGCGTTCAACCACATGGCCGCCGAGTTGGCCGAGAACGACCGGGTGCGCCGCGACCTCGTCGCCAACGTGAGCCACGAGCTGCGCACGCCGATCACCGCACTGCAGGCCCGGCTCGAGAACCTCGTGGATGGCGTCGAGGCACCCGACCCGGAGATCCTCGGCACGATGCTCCTGCAGACCGAGCGGCTCGGTCGCCTCGTGACCCAGCTGCTCGACCTCTCACGGCTCGAGTCCGGGACGCTCCCCCTCGACCGCACGGCCTTCCCGGTACGACCGCTCATCGAGCACGCGGTGCGCGAGCAGGCGCTGCGCGACCTCGACGTCTCGCTCGAGGTCGTGGTGGACGATCCGGCGCTCACCGCCGACGGCGATCCGGAGCGGGTCCACCAAGTGGTGGCGAACCTGCTCGAGAACGCGGTGCGGCACTCGCCGGCCGGCGGCACGGTCGAGGTGCGGGCCCGCCGGGCCGGGGCCGACGTGGTGATCGAGGTCGCCGACGAGGGCCCGGGCATCCCCGAGGCCGAGGCCGACCGCATCTTCGAACGTTTCTACCGGGCCGATGAGGCCCGGTCGTCCCAGGCCGGGGGGGCGGGCCTCGGCCTCGCCATCGCCCGGTGGATCGTCGACCTCCACGGCGGCGACATCCACCCCGAGCGGCGGGAGCCGCACGGGTGCCGAATGGTCGTGACCCTGCCCACTGCCGCATGATGGCGGCCCCAGCACCCCGAGGAGCACCGTGAGCACGTTCGCCAGCATCGAGGAGGCCCTCGAGCGCATCCAGCGTGGTGAGCTCGTCCTCATCGCCGACGACGAGGACCGCGAGAACGAGGGAGACCTCGCCATCGCCGCCGAGTTCGTGACCGGTGAGGCGATCAACTTCATGCTGCGGTTCGCCCGCGGCCTCGTCTGCATGCCGTCGGCCCCCGAGTACCTCGAGCGGCTCTCCGTCGGCCCGATGATCCCGCCCGGCGAGGCCGGCTGCGATACGGCCTTCACGGTGTCCATCGACCACGTGGACGCGGGCAGCGGCATCGGCGCGGCCGACCGCGCCCTGACCGTGCAGAAGTTCCTCGACCCGGAGTCCACCGCGACCGACTTCATCCGCCCCGGGCACGTGTTCCCGCTGCGGGCCAAGCCGGGCGGGGTGCTCGAGCGCGGCGGCCACACCGAGGCGTCGGTCGACCTGTGCCGCATCGCCGGGCTGCAGGGCGTGGCGGTGATCTGCGAGGTGCTCCACGACGACGGGTCGCCCGCGCGCATCCCGTTCCTGCAGCTCTTCGCGGCCGAGCACCGTATCCCGATGATCGGCGTGCACCAGATCGCCGAGTACCGCGAGGCCAGCGTCATCGTCTGAGTCGTCGGCACCGATCGGTGCCGCGCCACCTAGAGGCCGGGCTCCTCACCGATCTCGCGCAGCGCCGCCGCGATCGCGGCCCGCAGGCGGCGAGCCGTGTCGGGCGCGAGCTGGGCCACCACGCCGAAGCCGGCTCGACCCTCCTCCTCGAGGGTGAGGCTCACCCGCGGCGTGCCGTCGTCGGAGGCCTCCGGATCGTCGGAGAGCCCGACCATCCAGG
>JBJTQX010000041.1:0-7167 GCA_046075855.1 Actinomycetes bacterium | reverse complement strand
CCCCCGGGCGACGGCGGTCCGGCTGGGCCGCGCGAGCGTCCGACGGCTAGGTTCCGGCCCATGGCTGACCGCACCCTCATCCTCTGCAAGCCCGACGCCGTGGAGCGCGGCCTCGTCGGCGAGATCATCACCCGCATCGAGCGCAAGCAGCTGCGCATCACCGCGCTCGAGATGCGCACGCTCGACGCCGAGACGGCAGGGCGTCACTACGCCGAGCACGCGGAGAAGCCGTTCTTCGGCGAGCTCGTGTCGTTCATCACGCGCAGCCCGCTCGTCGCGATGATCGTGGAGGGGCCGGAGGCCTACAAGGTGATGCGCACGCTCATGGGCACGACGAACCCACGGGAGGCCGCCCCCGGCACGATCCGCGGCGATCTCGCCATCGAGATGGGTGAGAACCTCATCCATGGGTCGGATTCGCCGGAGTCGGCCGAGCGCGAGATCGCGATCTTCTTCCCGGGTCGCGCCTGACCCGACCCGCTCCCGGGGCGGTTCCCCGGGGGTTCCGCCACCCGCGCGCCGCGTGGTCGTCGGGCGCGGCTGGACCGGGTTTTCCACAGGCCGTACCCTGACGGGGTCCCGAACGGTCCCGACCGACGGCGCCCGCGCGCCGAGGAGGCCCCCCGACGTGTCCGATCCCTGGCTCTCGACGATCGTCGGCCGTGACATGGCCGTGGATCTCGGTACCGCCAACACCCTGGTCTACGTGCGGGGTCGGGGCATCGTGCTCAACGAGCCCTCGGTGGTTGCCATCAACGCCCGCGATGGGCGCCCGGTGGCGGTCGGCACCGACGCGAAGCGGATGATCGGGCGCACCCCCGGCCACATCCAGGCCATCCGGCCGCTCAAGGATGGGGTGATCGCGGACTTCGACATCTGCGAGAAGATGCTGCGGTACTTCATCCAGAAGGTGCACCACCGCCGGTGGGCCAAGCCGCGGATGGTCATCTGCGTGCCGAGCGGCATCACCGGGGTGGAGCAGCGTGCGGTGCAGGAGGCGGCCGAGTACGCGGGGGCCCGCAAGCCGGCCTACATCGTCGAGGAGCCGATGGCCGCCGCCATCGGCGCGGGCCTGCCCGTCCACGAACCGGCGGGCAACATGGTGGTCGACATCGGGGGCGGTACGACCGAGGTCGCGGTGATCTCGCTCGGTGGCATCGTGACGAGCGAGTCGATCCGCATCGCGGGTGATGAACTCGACGAGGCGATCGTCGCCTTCGTGAAGAAGGAGTACTCGCTGGCGATCGGCGAGCGCACGGCCGAGCAGATCAAGGTCGATCTGGCCAGCGCCTTCCCGCTGCAGGAGGAGCTGTACGCGGAGATCCGGGGTCGCGACCTCGTGACCGGTCTGCCCAAGACCATCGTCGTGAGCACCGGCGAGATCCGGGAGGCCATCGAGGAGCCGGTTTCGGCGATCGTCGACGCGGTCAAGGTCACGCTCGACAAGACGCCTCCCGAACTCGCCGCCGACATCATGGAGCGGGGCATCGTGATCACCGGCGGCGGCGCGCTGCTGCGGGGCCTCGACCGGCGTCTGGCCACCGAGACGGGCATGCCGATCGTCGTGGCGAGCAACCCGCTCCACTCCGTGGCACTCGGCTCCGGCATGTGCCTGGAGGAGTTCGAGGCCCTCAAGCAGGTCCTCATCTCCTCGCAGCAGGGCTGACCGTCCGGAGCCCGGGATGGTCGCGTACCGGTCGAGTGGACGACGTCGACGGTCGGTCCTCGTCATGCTCATCGTGACCTCGCTGCTCCTCATCACGCTCGATGTGCGCAGCGGATCGGGGGGGCCGCTCGGGGCCGTCCGGAACGCGGCCCGCGACGCGCTCGCGCCGGCCCAGGACGCGGTGGCGGACCTGACCCGTCCGGTGAGCGACTGGTGGAGGGGGACGACCTCCGCCGGTCGCATCGAGCGGGAGAACCGGGCGCTGCGCCGACGGGTGGGTCGCCTCGAGGGTGCGGTCGCAGCGGGGCGCGCCGCCCGCGCGGAGAACCGCCGGCTGCGCGAGAACCAAGGGTTCGCGTGGGCTGCGGGCATCCCGAGCGTGCCCGCCGAGCTCATCGCCGCATCACCCGGCAACTTCGAGGCCACGGTGGCGATCGGTCGCGGCACGGCCGACGGCATCGCGGTCGGGATGCCCGTGGTGGCTGGCGAGGGTGTGGTGGGCCGGATCAGCGGCGCGTCCCGGACGCGGTCGACCATCCAGCTCATCACCGACCCCGATTCCGGGGTCGGGGTCCGGTTCGCCACCGGGGGCACCTTCGCGGTGGCTCGGGGTCGTGCGGGCAGCGACCGACTCCAGGTCGACTTCGTCGCGCCGGACGTCGAGGTTCGACGAGGGGAGCTCCTCGTCACCTCGGGCCTCCAGAACGCGGCGTACCCCGCGGACCTCCCGGTCGCGCGGGTGGCCACCATCGAGCGTCGTCGGGCTGCGCTCGACCAGACGATCCTCGCCGCTCCGCTCGTGGACGTCGCGCGCCTGCAGTTCGTGCGGGTGCTCCTCTGGACCGGTACGGGGTCGGCGGGGTGATCCGGGCGATCCGCCTCGGGCTCCTCCTCATCGCGGTCGTGCTGCTGCAGACCGCGGTGCTCCCGCAACTCCGCATCGCCGGGGGCGCGCCGGAGGTCGGCCTGGTGGCGACCGTTGCGGTCGCGTTCGTGGCCGGACCGGAGGCCGGGGCGATCTTCGGGTTCTCCGCAGGGTTCGCGCTCGATCTGTTCCTCTCGACCCCGCTCGGCCTCTCCGCCTTCGCTTGGTCGATCACCGGGTACGTGATCGGGGTGGTCGAGGGCGCGCTCCTGCGCACCGCCTGGTGGTTCATCCCCGCGGTCACGCTGCTCGCCGGCCTGCTCGGGGGCCTGCTCTTCGTGACCCTCGGGGCCGTCGTCGGTGAGGGTCAGCTGTGGGGCTGGGAGAGCCTGCGGACCGTGGTGATCGCCGCGGTCTACGACGCCCTCATCGCCCCCCTCGTGTTCCCGGTGGTCCGGATCGCCCTCCACGCGGCCGACCCGCGGGCTGCCGCCCGTCCCGGTGGGCAAGGATGGTGAGTCCCGGAGCCCTCGCGTCCCGGTGACGCCCGGACCGTGACCGATCCCGCATGAACGAATCCCGCCTCCGCCTCAGCATCGTCGGTGTCGTCCTCGTGGCGGTGTTCGCCACGATGTTCGCCCGCCTCTGGTACCTGCAGATCGCGGCGGGCTCCGAGTACGTCGCGCAGGCCGCGAGCAACTCGTACCGGACCGTCCCCGAGCCACCCCTCCGGGGCCGGATCCTCGACGTGCGCGGGAACGTCCTCGCGGACAGTCGGATCGCGAACGTGATCACCCTCGACCGGAACCTCGAGGCGGCCCGGAGGGACCTCGTGGTCGGCCGGCTCGCCGAGCTGCTCGGCGTTCCTGCGGAGACGCTGCGCTCACGGATCGAGGACCCGCGGGTGTCGCCCTACGCGCCGGTCCCGGTTGCGGTCGACGTGCCGATCGACGCGCTCACCTTCGTGGCTGAGCACCGTGCGGACTTCCCGGGTGTGCGCGCGGAGCCGGTGGCGATCCGGCGCTACCCGAACGCATCGACCGCGGCCCACCTGCTCGGGTACACCGGCGAGATCAACGCGGAGGAGCTCGACTCGAGCCCGGCTTCGGCGAAGTACGCGCTCGGCGACGACATCGGGAAGGCGGGGGTCGAGCGGACCTTCGAACGGGAGCTGCGGGGCCGGCCGGGCCGCACGGTCTACGAGGTCGACGCAGCCGGTCACGTGCTGAACACGGTCGAGCGGGTCCCGGCTCGCCCCGGGCACGACGTGCAGCTCACCGTGGATCTCGGGATCCAGCAGGTCGCCGAGTCTGCGCTGGCCCAAGGGCTCGAGAGTGCACGCCGGCAACGAGACACCACCCGTCGGGACAAGTTCGTGAACCTGGCCGCCCCGGCGGGTTCGGTGGTCGTGGTCGACGTGGTCGACGGGTCCGTGGTCGCGATGGCCTCGAACCCCACGTTCGACCCGAACGAGTTCATCGACGGGATCCCCACGACCCGGTGGCGCGCGCTCAACGATCCGGCCAACCACTTCCCGCTGCTCGATCGGGCCATCTCCGGCCAGTACGCGCCGGGTTCGACGTTCAAGCTGATCTCGGCGGTGGCCGGCCTGCGCGCGGGCCTCATCAGCCCGACATCGACGGTCAACGACACCGGGAAGTACAAGATCTCGGACCAGACCTTCACGAACGCGGAATCGGAGGCCTTCGGGCGCATCAGCCTCCAGCGCGCGCTCACGGTCTCGAGCGACGTGTACTTCTACTCGATCGGTGGCTCGCTGTGGCCGAAGCAGCGGCGACGCGAGGCGGGGGCCGACATCATCCAGGAGACCGCGAGGCTGTACGGGTTCGGACGGGCATCGGGCATCGCGCTCCCCAACGAGGCGATCGGTCGTGTGCCGGACGCGTCGTGGAAGCAACGCATCCACGACGCGAACCCCTCGGCATTCCCGTACCCCGACTGGCTGCCGGGTGACAACGTGCAGCTCTCGGTGGGGCAGGGGGACATGCTCGCGACGCCGCTGCAGCTGGCCATGGCCTACCAGGCCTTCGCGGCCGGCGGGCGTCTGGCCTCGCCCCGGGTGGCCGCACGCATCTTCGGAGCCGACGGTCGGGTGATCCGGGAGATCCCGGCCAAGGATGCTGGCCGCGTCCCGGTGCCCGCCCGCGACACGATGGTCGCGGGGTTCGCCGGCGTGGTGAGCGCCAAGGGTGGCACCGCGACCGGTTCGTTCGCGCCCTACCCCCAGCAGCCGCCGGCGGTCGGGGGCAAGACCGGCACCGCACAGGTGGCGGGGAAGCAGAACACCTCGCTGTTCATCGGGTTCACGCCGATCGTGCAACCCCGGTACGTGGTCGCGGTGGTGGCCGAGGAGGCCGGGTACGGCGCGCAGACTGCTGCGCCCATCGCCCGCGCCGTGCTCGAGGCGCTCAACGGGCTGCCGGTGGGACCGGTGTCGGCGGTCGCGCCGGCGGGGGGCAACTGATGGTCGGCCTCGCTCCGGCTCGGGGGGATCGCGTGGCCCGGTGGGCCGCGTCACCGCTCCGGCACCTCGACCCGCTGCTCATCGGCTCGGTACTGGCGATCAACGTGCTCGGGTTGCTCATGGTCTACTCAGCCACCCGCAACGGCCTCATCGGGAACATCACCGACCCGCTCTACTACCTCAAGCGGCAGGTCGTGTACGTGGTCGTCGGCCTCCTCGTCATGGCCGCGGCCATCCTCATCGACTACCGGCGGATGCGCGAGTGGGCCCCGGTCATCTACGGGTTCACCCTCCTCATGCTCATGGCCGTGCTGACCCCGCTCGGCTCGTCCACCAACGGGAGTCAGGCTCGGTTCGCGATCGGGCCCTTCGCCCTCCAGCCCTCGGAGTTCGCCAAGTTCTCGGTGACCCTCATGGTCGCGGCGTACTGCGCCCAGCACCGGGGCGACCTCGACGCCCGACGGCTGCTCGCGGTGCTGGCCATCGCCGCCCCGCCACTCGGCCTCGTGATGCTCCAGCCCGATCTCGGCACGGCCCTCGTGATCGGGGCGATCATCCTCGCCATCCTCGCGGTGGCCGGGGTGCGGGCCCGTCACCTCGCGGTGCTCGCCCTGCTCGGGATCACGGGGGCGGTGATCGCCATCAACGTCGGGGTGCTCAAGCCCTACCAGGTCGACCGGCTCACCGCGTTCCTCGACCAGAACGGCGACACCCGGCGCACCACCTACAACCTCGAGCAGTCGAAGACCGCGATCGGCAACGGCGGGTTCCGGGGGCAGGGCCTGTTCCGCGGGACGCAGACCAGCCTCGGCCACGTTCCGGAGCAGCACACGGACTTCATCTTCACCGCGGTGGGCGAGGAGCTCGGGTTCCTCGGAGCGGGTCTGCTCCTCGCGCTGTTCGCGATCGTCGTGTGGCGCACCTGGCGAACCGCGGCGGTCTCGAACGACCTGTTCGGGACCCTCCTGTGCATCGGCGTCGTCGCAATGCTCGCGTTCCAGATCTTCGAGAACATCGGCATGACGATGGGGATCATGCCGATCACCGGTATCCCGCTACCATTCATGTCCTACGGCGGGTCCTCGGCGATCGTCTCGTTCGCCTGCGTCGGGCTCGTCGCCAACGTCTCGATGCGGAGGTTCTCGTGATCCGGTCCCGGGCGGCATCCGCGGTGGCGTGCCTCGCCCTCGTCGCAGTGGCGGCGGGCTGCGGCGGTGCGGCGGCGGATCGCTCGGCGCCGCCGGCGAGCCGTGGGACGTCCACCTCCACGACGACGACCACGTCGACGACGACCACGACCACGGTGCCCCCGTCGAGCACCACCCGGCCGCCGGCCGCGCCCGCAGGGTTGGGGCCCGGATCGAGCGGGGCCGCGGTGACCGCGCTGCAGCAGCGGCTGGTCGAGCTGCGCTACGACCTGCCCGAGATCTCCGGATCGTTCGGCCCGGCCACCCAGCAGGCGGTGCTCGCCTTCCAGAAGGTGAACGGGATGGCCCGTACGGGGCGCGCCACCGACGACGTGCTGGCCCGACTCGCCACCGCGACGATCCCGCCCCTCATGGTGCCGGGCGCGAGCGGCACCCACGTGGAGATCGACGTGGCCCGGCAGGTGCTGTTCTTCGTCCGGTCCGGGTCGCTGCACCGGATCGTGCCGGTCTCCACCGGGTCGGGACAGCGGTTCTGCGTGAAGGGCCGATGCTCGACCGCGGTCACGCCGGGTGGCGCGTTCCGGGTGTACGGCAAGTACCGGGGCTGGCAGACCGGAGACCTGGGCAAGCTCTACAGCCCCTCGTACTTCAACGGCGGCATCGCGGTGCACGGGTCGCTGTCGGTGCCGGCCTACCCGGCCTCGCACGGCTGCGCCCGGGTGCCCATGACCTCGGCGGACTGGCTCTTCGCGTCGATGACCGTGGGGACCCCGGTCTACGTGCTGAACGGGCCGCGGGTGCCCCCGCCCTTCTCGGACGAAACGACCACGACCACGGCTCCGACCACCACCACGGAGGCGCCGACCACGACCTCGACCTCGTCGACGACCTCGACCTCCACGACCTCCACGACCACGACGACCCTCCCGGTCGGCTGAGGCCCCCCGCCCCGCGGGTAGGCTGCGCGGCGAGATGACTGCCCTCTGGCCGCGGATCGAACCGC
>JBJTQX010000040.1:0-4198 GCA_046075855.1 Actinomycetes bacterium | reverse complement strand
GTCGAGCACGAACCGCGGCACGAGCAGGTCGCCGGTCAGCACCCCGGCGCGCACGAGGCCGGCGAAGCGGCCGTCCATGATCGCCGAGGTGTCGACGAGGTGGCCGTCGCGCGCGTCGAAGGCCTCGGAACGCACGAGCGGGCGGGTGGAGAGCCCGGCCGCGGCGAACAGGTCACCGCAGCGGGCCGCGGCGATGCGCGCACCGAGCGCACCGAGGAACCAGGTCGCGATCGCCGCGATCGGCACCGACAGGGCCGGGCGCACGTGGAGCAGCAACGGCAGCGTCCCGATGGTCCCGGCGATGGCACCGGCCAGCGCGCCGAGCGTCGCGGCGAACAGGCGAGGGCCCGGGACCCGGGCGGTCCGGCGTTCGACGACCCCGAGCGCGCGGTCCATGGACCGGCCCAGCAACCCTCCGCTCAGGTACCCGACGAGCACCCCGAGCATGGCGCCGATGCCGCCGGCCGAAGGTGCGGCGGGCGCGAGATCACGCGCGAGGAGGTACCCCGCGGCTGTCCCGAGCAGGACGACGAGCCCGCGCATCACCTCGACGAACACCGCACCTCCCGGTCGATCTCGGACCCGATGGCATCGGCCGTCGGCCCGGTGACCTTGAGCGGTGTCAGCCCGCGGCCTTCGCGGCCTTCGTCGCCTTCTTGGCCGGAGCCTTCGCCGCGGCCGCCTTCTTGGCCGGAGCCTTGGCGGGCTCGGCCTTCTTGGCCGGAGCCTTCGCAGCCGCCGCCTTCTTGGCCGGAGCCTTCGCAGCCGCCGCCTTCTTGGCCGGAGCCTTCTTGGCCGGCTCGGCCGGCTTGCGCCGGACCGCCGCCTTCTTCGGGACGGTCGGGTCGACCATCGGCTTGCGGTCCGGGATCGGCTTCGGCGCAGGCGTGCCGCCGGTCTTGCCGAGCACCTCGTCGAGCTTGGCCTCGGCCGCGTCCTCGTCGACGTCGAGCGCGAAGGTGAGCTCGCTCACGAGGATCTGGCGGGCCTTGCCGAGCATGCGCTTCTCGCCGGCCGACAGCCCCTTGTCGCGCTCGCGGATGGTGAGGTTCCGCACGACCTCGGCGACCTGGTAGATGTCGCCGCTCTTCAGCTTCTCCACGTGGTTCTTGAACCGCCGGGACCAGTTGGTCGGCATCCGGGCCTCGCGCTTGCGCAGCACCGCGAAGACCTCCTCGACCTCCTCGTCGTTGATGACGTCGCGCAGGCCGATCTCCGCCGCGTTGTCGGCGGGCACCTTGAGCGTGAGCTCGCCGTAGGCCAGCCGGAGCACGAGGTACTCCCGCTTCTCGCCGAACGCGACGACCTTCTCGCGCCGCTCGATCGTGGCGGCACCGTGGTGGGGATAGACGACCTTGTCGCCGACCTCGAAGGGCATGGAACTCCTCGGGAGGGACCCCGCTCGGTGCGCCGCGGCGGCGCTGGGGGAACGAGCAGTGTACAGGGTCGGAGCCGACGACCGCCCGGGGCCGACGAGGCCTCGGGTAGCCTCGCTCCGTGCCGCGCCGCCGCCTCCTCGACTCCACCGAGCTGTTCGCGGCGATGCCGCAGGAGGTGCTCGACGCCCTCCGGGCCCGGGCCGTGACCCGCGAGTACCCGAAGGGTGCGCCCCTGTTCGTCGAGGGCGACGCATCCGCGGAGCTGTTCGTGGTGGCCGAGGGCCGGATCGCGATCGCGAACCGCGCCTCGGACGGACGCGAGACGCTGCTCGCGGTCATGGAGCCCGGTGGGCTCTTCGGCGAGCTCGGGCTCTTCGACGGCGAGGCCCGATCGGCCGACGCCCGCGCGCTCACCGACGCCCAGGTGCTCGCCGTGCCCTACGACGCGGTGCGGGCCGAGTTCGAGGCGCGCCCACAACTGCTCTGGCTCATCGTCCGCCTCCTCGCCCAGCGCCTGCGCGCCACCGACGAGGCGCTCGCCGACGCGGTGTTCCTCGATGTGCCCGCCCGCACGGCCAAACGGCTCCTCGAGCTCGCGGGTGACCGCGACGAGTTCACGCTGCCGATGACCCAGGAGGACCTCGCCGGGCTCGTCGGGGCGTCGCGGGAACGGGTGAACAAGGCGATCGCGATGTTCACCCGGCTCGGATGGATCGAGACGACCGGCCGGGCGAACTACCGCCTCGTGGACCGCGACTCGCTCGCACAGCGCGCCGAGCAGTGAGCGCGGGGCCCCGGCGCCCCTACCCGCCGAGGAACCGGAGGACGCGCGACCAGACGTCGGCCGCGTCCTCAGCCCGGTGGGCCGGCCGGTCCGGGTCGTGCACGAAGCCGTGGTCGGCCTCCGGGTAGACCACGACCTCCGAGCCGGGCACGGCGGCGAGCGCGTCGTGCAGGGCCGCCACGTCGGCCGACGGGGTCCAGGGGTCGACGCCGCCGAACACCGCGAGCACCGGACAGGCACCGGTGAGCGCGTCGAGCGGTTCGCCGAGGTGCGCACCCCGCCACCCCTCGGGGACCCGCACCATCCCGTAGCAGGAGATGGCGCGGTCGAAGCGACCGGAGCCCGCGGCCTTGAGCGCGTACATACCGCCCATGCAGAAGCCGAGGATCGCGACGCCGTGCACGTCGTCAGCCACCCCGAGGTGGTCGGCCGCGGCCTCGAGGACGCCTAGTTGCTGCTCGTCGTGCAGGTCGGCCACGAGCCCGAGCCGGGCCGGCGCATCGAGGTCGGCCCGCGCCGCCTCGTCGAACGCCCAGAAGGGTTCGGGGGCGCACACCGCGAAGCCGTGGGTCGCGAGGCGACGCGCCAGATCGTCGAAGAGCCCGCGGATCCCGAGGATGTCGGGGTGCACCACCACCCCGGAGATCGGGAGGCCGAGCGGTCGCGCGTGGATCGCGTCGACCGGACCCGCCGGGCCGGGGAGCACGATGCGTTCGACCTCGACCTCGTGGGGTCCCTCGACGAGTGCGGCCACTGGCCCTCCGTTCAGCTGTAGCGCTCGAGGATCGAGGCCTCGGCCAACCGGGCGAGGCCCTCCTTGATGGTCTGGGCGCGCACGTCACCCACCCCCTCGACGTCGGTGAGCTCGTCGAGGCTGGCGCGCATGATGCGGGCCAGGGAACCGAAGTGCGCGACCACCGCCTCGGCCACCGCCTCGGGCAGCCGCGGGATGCGCGCGAGCAGCCGCACCCCGCGCGGCCGCACCCCGGAGTCGAGCCCCGGGTCGGCGCCGTGGCCGAGCACCTCGGCCACGTCGACCACGTCGACGAGCTCCTCGGTGTCGAGGTCGGCCAGACGTTGCGCGATCGCCGTGACCTCGGGCGCGTCGGCCCCGCGGTAGTCCTCGATGAGGTGGAGGTGGTCCTCCTCGACCCCGGCCATGAGCTCCTCGAGCTGGAGCAGCACCAACCGACCGTCCGTGCCCAGCTCGACCACGTACTCCTCGATCTCCTCGGCGATGCGCCGCACCATCTCGGCCCGCTGCACCGTGGCCGCGACGTCACGCCAGGTCACGAGGTCCTCGATCTCGAGCGCCGAGAGGCTCGTCGTCATCGCCTCGAGCCGGGCCCGGTAGCGCTCGAGGATCTGCATGGCCTGGTCGGCGCGGGCCAGCACGCGGGCCACCGGCTCGAGCTGCCGCTTCTCGCCCCGACGGTGGATCGCCACGACGCTCATGTCCTCGGAGACTGTGATGGTGGGGACGTCGACCTGTCGCCCGACGCGCTCCGCGGTCCGGTGGCGGGTCCCCGTCTCGGACGTGGGGATGTCGGGGTCGGGCACGAGGTGGACGTTGGCCCGGGCGATGCGCGTCGCGTCCGCCGAGAGGATGATGGCGCCGTCCATCTTGGCGAGCTCCGAGAGGCGCTGCGGTGAGAAGTCCGCATCGAGCAGGAACCCGCCCGAGCAGATGCGGAGCACCTCCGGTCCGTCACCGACCACGACGAGCGCACCCATCCGCGCCTGGAGGATGCGGTCGAGCCCCTCGCGCAGCGGGCGCCCGGGCGCGACGAGCCGCAGCGCAGCCAGCATCGCGTCGGATCGGGCGGGGTTCGGCACCGGCACTCCTCGCAGGGGAGGCCGAAGGATAACCGTGGCCGCCGCCATGCGGCGCGGGGCTCAGCCGTGGTCGGCGAGCAACCCGGCGGCGTCGAGTGCCTCGACGACGCTGCCCACCCGCAGCAGCGCGATGCCCTCGACCTCCGGGGTCGTGGTCGGCACCACCGCACGCGCGAAACCCAGGCGCGCGGCCTCGGCG
>JBJTQX010000039.1:0-5545 GCA_046075855.1 Actinomycetes bacterium | reverse complement strand
CTGCGCGGCCCGCTGCGGACGCCGCGCGGTGACCGGGAGCTGCTCCTCCTCGCGCAGCTCCCGGTGGATCTGGTGGGCCACGGCCTGGGCCGAGGTCCGCCCCTCCCCGATGGCCGCGTAGAGGTCCTCGACGTCGTCGAGCCGCATCGAGGAGGCCACGCTGAGCAGCGCGTCGGAGTCCGCGAGCCGCTGGACCGGCAGACCCTCGCGCCGCAGTTCGGCGACCAGCGCGTCCCGCCCGTTGTCGATGGCGTCCGAGCGGCGCTCCCGGGAGAACCACTGCTTGATCTTCGAACGGGCCCGGGGCGAGTGCGCGAACTGCAACCAGTCCCGGCTCGGGCCCGCGCCCTCGACCTTGCTCGTGAAGATCTCGACCGTGTCGCCCGAGGCGAGCACCGAGTCGACGGCCACGAGGCGGCCGTTGACCCGGGCGCCGATGCACCGGTGGCCGACCTCGGTGTGGATCGCGTACGCGAAGTCGATCGGGGTCGAACCGGTGGGGAGCGTGATGACCTTGCCCTTCGGGGTGAAGACGAAGACCTCATCCTCGTCGAGATCCACCTTGAGCGTCTGCATGAACTCCGCCGGATCCTCGGCCTCCTGCTGGAAGTCGACGATGCGCTGCAGCCAGGCGAGGTCGTCGGCGTTGCCCCGACCGGGTACGTCCTTGTACGACCAGTGCGCGGCGATGCCGTACTCCGCACGCCGGTGCATCTCCCGGGTGCGGATCTGCACCTCGACCGGCTTGCCGTTCGGCCCGACCACGGTGGTGTGGAGCGACTGGTAGAGGTTGAACTTGGGCATGGCGATGTAGTCCTTGAACCGGCCGGTGACCGGTCGCCACACCGCGTGGATTGTGCCGAGTGCGCCGTAGCAGTCCTTCACCGAGTCGACCACGACCCGCACGCCGACGAGGTCGAAGACCTCGTCGAACTCCTTGCCCTTCACCACCATCTTCTCGTAGATGGACCAGTAGTGCTTCGGTCGTCCCTGCACCTCCGCCTCGATGCCGAGCTCGGTCAGCTGGGCTCGCAGCTCGCGGAGGATGAGGTCGAGCTCGTCGCCCCGCTCGGGAGCCTGGGTGGCCACGAGCTGCTCGATCTCCGCGTACCGCTTGGGGTGGAGCACCGCGAACGACAGGTCCTCGAGCTGCCACTTCACGTCACCGATGCCCATGCGGTGGGCCAGCGGCGCGTAGATGTCGAGGGTCTCCTGCGCGATCCGGGTCTGCTTGGCCTGGGGCAGCGAGGCGATGGTGCGCATGTTGTGGAGGCGGTCGGCGAGCTTGATGAGCAGGACCCGCACGTCCTTGGCCATCGCCACGAGCATCTTGCGCAGCGTGGCCGCCTGCTGCGCCTCACGCGAGTCGAACTTGATGTGGTCGAGCTTGGTCACCCCGTCGACCATGGCCGACACCTCGGGCCCGAACTCCCGCTCGAGGTCCTCGCGGGAGACCGCGGTGTCCTCCACCGCATCGTGGAGCAGCGCGGCTGCGATGGTGGCGTCGTCGAGGCCGAGGTCCGCGATGATCGTGGCCACCGCGAGCGGATGGGAGATGTAGGGCTCGCCGGAGCGCCGGACCTGGTGCACGTGCGCATCGCGGGCGACTGCGTAGGCCCGCTCGATGAGCTCCGTGGACGCCTTGGGGTGGCGGGCCCGGAAGGTGCCGAGGAGGGGTACGAGCTCGGTGTCGACCGCCGGCCGACGCCGACGCGGCCGCGACCGGTCACGGGCCGCTCGTTCGGTCGGGGTCGGCTCGGTGATGCTCACGCCCCGGCAGTCTCCCACGCGGGCGGGTCGCCCGGTCGCAGCCCGCGCGAACCCCCGATCAGCGGCGCTTGCGTCCCTTGGGCTTGCGGGGCTTGGGCGCGATGACCGCCGCCGGCACCGAGTCGAGCGACGCATCGGCACCCGCCGCGGTGGCCGCGGCCACGCGGGCCGAGCGGCTCGCGGAGCGGTCCGCGATCGCGCGGTTGCGCGGCTCGCGCTCCTTCCACCAGACGAGGACCGGGGCAGCCACGAAGATCGAGGAGTACGCGCCCGAGAGCAGGCCGACGAAGAGGGCCAGACCGAAGTCCCGCAGCGTGAGCGCCCCCATGATCCAGACCCCGACCACGAGGTGGAGGCTACGGGCAGCAGCGCCACGAACGAGGTGTTGATGGAGCGCATCAGCACCTGGTTCAGCGAACGGTTGGCCATGTCGGTGTAGGACTCGCCCTTCACCGACCCGAGGCTCGGCTCGTTCTCCTTGATCTTGTCGAACACGACGACCGTGTCGTAGAGCGAGAAGCCGAGGATGGTGAGGAACGCGACCACGGTGGCCGGGGTCACCTCGAAGCCGGTGATCGCGTAGATGCCGACGGTCACGAGGATGTCGTGGACCACCGCGAGGATCGCGGCGATCGCCATCTTCACCTCGAAGCGGAAGGCCAGGTAGATCGCGATGACCACGAAGAACGTGAGCAGGGCGCGCCAGGCCTTGCCGCTCACCTGGTCCCCCCAGGTCGGGCTCACGTCGGTCACGCTCACCGTCGCGACCCGCACGCCCGCGTAGTCCGCGATCGCTGCGCGCACCTTCTCCTGGAGCGCGGGGCTGAGGTCCTGGGTCTGGATGCGCACGGTCGAGCCGCCGACGATCACGATCTTCGCGTCGTCCACTCCGGCCTCGGCGATCACGTCGCGCAGGGCCCCGGCGCTCGGCGACACACCCACGGCCTTGACCTGGAACGCCGTGCCCCCGGTGAAGTCGATGCCGAAGTTCAGCCCCCCGCGCACGAGGAACGCGGCGAGTCCCAGCGCGAGCACCAGACCAGACAGCAGCGCCCAGCGCCACATCCGGTGGAGGAAGTCGAACTCGGTGGTCTCGTGGTACAGGTCCGCGAGGGTGTGGCGGCGACCGTCAGCGTGCGGCATCAGGCGGCCACCTCCGGGCAGTCGAGGCCGGCGGCGATGCCGACCCCGCGCGTGGTCACGAGCGCGCGCCGACGGGCCATGAGCGACACGAGCGGGTGCATGACGAAGTACGAGAGGATGAGGTCGAGCAGGGTCGACAGGCCGAGGAAGAACGCGAAGCCCCGGACCGACCCGATGGCGAGCAGGTAGAGCACGAGCGCGCCGATGAGCGAGACGAGGTCGGCCGCCACGATGGTGCGGAACGAACGGGCGAAGCCCCGGTCGACCGAGGAGCGCACGGTCTTGCCTGCCCGCACCTCGTCCTTGAGCCGCTCGAAGTAGACGACGTAGGAGTCGACGGTCACGCCGACGGAGACGATGAGCCCGGTGACGCCGGCCAGGGTCAGCGTCAGGCCGATGGCGAAGCCCAACCAGGACACGAGGGTGAACACCGCCATGCCCGTCAGTGCGAGCCCGAACCAGACGACGAGTCCGAGCACCCGGTAGAAGATGAGCATGTAGAGCGCGACGAGCGCGAGGCCGATGACTCCGGCGATGAGGCCCGCCCGGAGCTGGTCCTTGCCGAGCGTCGGCGAGACGCTGTCGACGGTCTCCTGCTTGAGCTGCACCGGCAGCGCACCGAAGCGGAGCACCACCGCGAGGTCTTGGGCCTCCTGCTGGGTGAAGGACCCCGAGATCCGGACCGGGTTCCCGGCGGTGATGCCGGGGTTGATCACCGGTGCTGACTGCACCACGCCGTCGAGCACGATGGCGACCTGCTTGTTGACGTTGGGGTTCGCGACCTTGTTCACGAAGTCCTGACCGCCCTGACCGGTGAACTTCACGTTCACCCCCCACCCGCCGCCCTCGAAGGCCGAGGAGGCGGTCGAGACCGCCTTGCCCGTGAGCAGGGTCGGTCCGAGCTGGTAGCGGATGGGCGGGGTCGGCGGGGTGCGTCCGGGCAGCACCACGATCGCGTCGGCCTTGTCCTGTTCGGGCGGCGTCGTCGGGATCTCCGGGATGGTCGTCGTGGTGGTCGCACCGGAAGCACCGGACGCACCCGTGGCCCCGGACGCACCGGATGCGCCCGCCGAGGTGGTCGAACTGGTGGAGGGCGGGGTCGCGCCCTCGGGCGGGAGCGTCTGGAGCACCGGCCGGAACCGCAGCTCAGCGGTCTTGCCCACGAGGCGCTGCGCCTTCGTGCGGTCGCGCACACCGGGGAGGTCGACGATGATGAGGTCACCCTGCCGGCTGATCTCCGGTTCGGCCACGCCGAGCGAGTCGACGCGACTCCGGATGATGTCGACCGCCTTGTCGATCGCTTCGGGCTTCGGCGTCCCGACCGGGGCGAGCACGACCGAGATACCGCCCTGGAGGTCGAGGCCGAGCACCGGACGGTGGTCGGTGAACGCGAGGGTGGCGCTGAACGAACCCACCACGATGACGATCGCGAGGGCGAGGAACCAGACGGCCCGGCGGACGGTCACGCGTCCGCACTCCCGTCGGTGGCGTCGTCGGCGCCCGGGGCCTCGGGGGCCACGGCACCGGGACGGGCGCTGATCGCGCCGCGGGCGATCCGGATGACGACACCGGGTGCCACCTCGAGTCCCACCAGGTCATCCTCGAGCGTGGCGACCCGACCGTGGATCCCGCCTGCCGTCACCACGTCGTCACCGACCTGGATCGCCGCGACGAGGGCACGGCGAGCGGCCATCTGCTTCCGCTGCGGGCGCACGAGCAGCAGGTAGAAGCCGACGATGAGGATGGCGAAGTAGCCGAGGATCACGAGCACGCTGGCGGTTCCCTGCCCCGCCGCCGGGATGGCGACCCGTGGGCGGCGAGACCCTAGCGCGCCGACCGGCGCCCCCCGACGCGCCCTCAGGCGTCGAAGAGGCCCGAGTCGCCGGTTGCCGGCTCGACGCCGAGGTGCGCGTAGCCGGCTGCGGTCGCGGTCCGACCGCGCGGGGTGCGGTGCAGCAGGCCCTGCTGGAGCAGGAACGGTTCGTAGACGTCCTCCACCGTGTCCGGCTCCTCGCCCACGGTCGCCGCGAGCGTGCCGAGCCCGACCGGCCGCCCCGCGAAGGTGACGCAGAGCGCACGCAGGATCGCCCGGTCCACCTTGTCGAGGCCGAGCTCGTCGACCTCGAAGAGCGCGAGGGCATCACGCGCGACCACCGCATCGACCCGGCCGTCGGCCCGGACCTCGGCGTAGTCGCGCACCCGCTTGAGCAGGCGGTTCGCGATCCGCGGGGTGCCCCGCGACCGCCGCGCGATCTCGGTCGCCCCCGCCGGATCGATCGGCACCCCGAGGATGCGGGCCGCGCGCTCCACGATGGCCACGAGGTCCACGGTCTCGTAGTAGTCGAGCCGACCCACGAAGCCGAAGCGGTCCCGCAACGGTCCGGTGATGAGCCCGGTGCGGGTCGTGGCACCGACGAGCGTGAACCTCGGGAGGTCGAGCCGGATCGATCGTGCGCTCGGGCCCTTCCCGATGACGATGTCGAGCTGGAGATCCTCCATCGCCGGGTAGAGCACCTCCTCCACCGCACGGGGCAGTCGGTGGATCTCGTCAACGAAGAGCACCTCGCCGTCCTCGAGGTTCGTGAGGATCGCCGCGAGGTCGCCCGCACGCTCGAGGGCGGGACCGCTGGTG